>JAUVWC010000006.1 GCA_030604325.1 Candidatus Zixiibacteriota bacterium
CCCTGAGCATCCGCAAGGCCTCATCCACCGCCGCTTTCAGCTCGCGGTCGTAGCCGCGCAGCTCGTCCTCCGGCGTATTCTCTGCCCACACATCCGGCGCCACCCCGTAGTTCTCCAGGTTGATGCCGTAGTTGTTGGGCTTTGTCGGATCGTAAGTAACGACCAGAGATCCCGGCGTGCGGATCCGGCCGCCGTTGATCAGCGAGTAGCTGCCGGTTGCGATAACTCCCCCCAGGGTCGGGGTGCCCACGATCTGCCCCAGGCCCAGGTCGCGGAATCCCATCGGCGTTACCTCGCTGTCGGAGCCGGAGCGCGCATTGATGAGCATCACCTTGGGGCCGGCGATGGCCTGGCGCGGGCGCCGTCCCGAACTCCGATCGGACCACCGGTAGTTCCAATACTCGTAGGGACGACGTTCCAGGATGTCGAGCAGCTGCTGGTCGGTATTGCCGCCGCCGTTGTAGCGGATGTCGACGATGATCCCCCTGGCGTTCCAGAACTGGTTGATCTCGTTCTCGAACACCCGCAGCGAGGACTGGTTCATCGACCTGATATGGACGTAGGCGATCTGGCCGCCCGATTCCCGCTCCACGAACTCCCGGTTCCTCTCCACCCACTCCTGGTACTGGATGTTGCGCAGGTCGCGCAGCGAGGTGACCATCCTGATACGGATCTCCCGCCCGTCCCGCCCGCGCGGCGAGGAGGCCACTTTAACGGTTACATAGTCGTTGAGCGTGTGGTTGAGGATCTTCCAGCAGTTGTCGGGAGGCCTGATCTCCTGGCCGTCGATGGCGAGTACGTACTCACCGATGCCCAGGTCGATCCACTCTTTGTCAGCGGGGCCGTCCCGGTAGATGTGCGTGATCCTGAACCCGCCCCCCTCCGGCTCCATCTCGAAGCCGAGGAATCTGGTGCGGTAGGTGGTCGGGCTCTCGATACCGCTGGGGCCGCTCACGCCGGTGTGGGAGGCATTCAACTCGCCGATCATCTCGTTGGCCAGGTCGTAAACGTCCTGGTTCAGTCCCACATACGGCAGCAGCGGCTCATACCGCCTCCTGACGGCGTCCCAGTCGAACCCATGCATGTTCTCGTCGTAGAAGCGGTACTTCATAACCCGCCATGCCTCGTCGAAGATCTGGCGCCACTCCGCCTTCTTATCAACGATCACGGTGAAGCTGAAGTCGACCTGCTCCTTCGTCTTGCTGGACAGCGGCATGCGGTAGACGTTCCTGCCCTGCCGGTAGAAAACCGTCTTGCGGTCCCGGGTGGGCGTCATCCCGCTGAAGCTGCCGTCGGTGACCTTCTTCCGGTCCTTACCGTCGATGCCGACGGAGAAGAGCCCGCTCCCTCTGTCATCCCTGCTGAGGAAGTAGATCGTCTCACCGTCGCTGGATAGGAAGTAGCTGGCACCGAAACCGGAGACGCCGTTGCTGCCGCTGGTGAGCTGAACGGCACGACGGTCGATGCCGTCGAGATCGATCCTGATCGCCGGCGGAACCTCCTCTTCTTCCTGCTCCCTCTCCCCTCTTCTTTCCCCTCTCTCCCCTCTCTCCTGCTGGCGGCGCTCCCTCACCAGCGGGTCATCCGGATCCTCCGCTACGCGCTGCAGTGAGACCTTGAACAGGTGGGTGACCCCCCCCTCTCGGCTCGAGGTGAATACCAGCGTCTTGCCGTCAGGGGTCAGCAGTCCTCCTCGGTCGGTAAACGGATTCTGGGTGACGTTGTACTCCTTCCGCTCGGAGATATTGAACAGGTAGACCTCCGAGTCCTGATCCTCGTCGCTGCGGGTGTAGACCAGCCACTGCCCGTCGGGGGAGAAAGCAGCCAGCGAGTACCCCCGGTTCGCATTATGGGCCAGTTCCCTGGTGCGACCGCTGGCCGCGTCGACCAGGTAGAGTCTGTTCGCGGCCGCATAGGTCAGCTGCTGCGAATCCTCCGACCAGATGGGCCGGCCCTTCTCCGACTCATGCCGGGACAACCGGCGCCGCTGGCCGGTGGCGACCTCGTACAGCCAGATCTCCTGGTCGCCCGACTCGTCGGAGACATAAGCCAGGTATGTGCCGTCCGGGGAGTAGATCTGATAGCGGTCGCGCCAGGCCGAGGAGGTTACCTGCTTCTTCTCACCCACCTCGGGGTCGGTGGGTACGATGAGGATCTCACCGTGGTAATCAACGGCCACGTTGTCACCCTCGGGCGAGGGAGCAAAACCGTCCGCTTCGCTGTCGGTCTGGAGGTATTCGACCAGATTGCTCTTGGGATCGAAATCGAGGTCGATGGTAATCTTCTGCGGCCTGCCGTCGGGGACCGATAGCTTCCACAGCTCGAACTCGTTCTCATAAATAATGGTGCGTCCGTCGGGACTGATGGAGGGATACTGCACCCCGTCGCTGCGGTGGGAGGTCACCTGCATGGGATCGCCGCCGGTGGGTGCGATCTTCCAGATATTGAAGATCCCGTCCCGCTCGGACATGAAGTAGATCATTCCGTCGGCGCCCCACATCGGATAGGCGTCCTGGGTGTGCTCCCGGAACGCATGGATGTCGAGGTCGGTCAGCTGGGTGATCTGCTTGGTGTTCAGGTCCTGCACCCAGATATCGGTGTTCCTGTTACCCCGGTAGCCCTTGCGCCAGTAGCGGAAGCCCGACCGGTTGAAGGCGATCATGCTGCCGTCGGGCTTGATCATCCCGGCGGCGCCCATGTCCATCTCCATCGGCACCGGCAGGTCCCCTTCGGCCGACACGGTGTGAAGGGGAGTCCCCCAGCCATTGGCCCCGCGGCTGGTGGAGAAGAGCAGGCGCTGGCCGTCCGGCGTCCAGTAGAGCATCATGTCGCCTGTCGTGTGGAAGGTCACCTGCCGGGGCACGCCCCCCGCGGTGGGAACCACAAAGATATCGTCGTTGCCCATGCGGTTGCTGGTGAACGCTATCCACCTGCCGTCGGGCGAGAACCGCGGAAACAGGTCCATGGCCACATGGGCGGTAAGGCGGTACGGATTGCTGCCGTCCTCGTTGGCCACCCAGATATCTCCATGGTAGGAAAAGGCGATCTTGCCGTTACAGATATGCGGGTAGCGCGCGAACTTGATCGGATCGGCACCAGCCCTGCCCGCCGCTGCCAGTGCCAGGACCAGCATCAGGCTCAACACAGATATGAAAGGTGTCCTGTTCAGGTTAAGTCTCCGTGTGGTGCGGTGTGGGGTCTCCCGAAAGGTGACCGACTGTCCTAGTGTCCCGAGTCATAAATCCGTCGGAATTCATCCTCCGCTCAGCATCCTCAATATCCCTCCTGCCCGTCAATCACAATGATGAAGCCTCGCTCTCCATTTGTAGGAACACAGAGTATTGGTGCATAATGCTCGCTGACTTCTACCTGAAGACCGACTCTTTCAGACTCCGTCCTGTGGAGGAATTGATGAAACGCATAGTATTCGGAATTGCTATCTGCGGCCTGCTCATCGTAACGACCGCCCCGGTTTCGGCTCAGACACTGGCAGTCGACGATCCTGTGTTGACACAGATCTGGACCGAGGCCATGGAGAACTCCCAGCTCGAAGCCCTGGCGCACGAGCTGGTGGATGGTTTCGGCACCCGGCTCACGGGCAGCCGTCAGTACCAGAAGGCGCATCAATGGGCGGTCGAGACGTTCGCGGAATGGGGCATCTCGGCCCGTAACGAACAATACGGTACCTGGGTCGGCTGGGAGAGAGGGATCACCCATGTCGACCTTCTCGAACCGTGGGTGAGAACCCTGGACGGCGTATCACTGGCCTGGAGCCCCGGAACGCGCCGACCGGTGAAGGCCGAAGCTGTAATCATCCCCGCCGTCGCCGACACGAACGCCTTCAGGGCGTGGCTGCCGAACGTAAAGAGGAAGTTCGTCATGATCTCCTTGCCCGAACTAACCGGGCGCCCGGACGAAGTCTGGGAGGAGTTCGCGTTGCCGGCGACACTCGAGAAGATGCGTGAGGCGCGGGAAGAGGCCCGCGAGGCATTCAACGAGAACATGAAGAACGCGGGTTTCGAGGGCCGTAGGTACCAGTCGGCTCTGGCAGCCGCGCTCGAGGAAGCCGGTGCGGCAGGTATCATCAGCATGAACTGGATGGGCGGCTGGGGAACCTACCGGGTGTTCAGCTCCTATACCAAGGAAGTACCTTCGATCCAGCTCTCACTCGAGGATTACACACTGGTCTACCGCATGGCAAAGAGTGGCCAGCAGCCGGTCCTCCAGATCGAGGCGCAAACTGAATTCCTCGACGACCAGCCCGCCTTCAACACAGTTGCCATGATCCCGGGCACCGAAAAGCCCGACGAAGACATCATCCTGATGGGGCACTTCGACACCCTGAGCGGGGCGATGGGAGCCTGTGACAATACAACCGGATCGATGATCGCGATGGAGTCGCTCAGAATCCTCAAGAAGGTATATCCGAATCCCAAGCGGACCATTGTCGTAGGGTTGTGGGGCAGTGAGGAACAGGGTCTTAACGGGTCGCGGGCGTTCGTCGAGGATCACCCGGAGATCATCGAGGGAATGCAGGCCGGATTCAACCAGGACAACGGTACCGGACGGTGCGTGCGTATGTCCGACATGGGGTTCATCGAAGCCGGTCCCTACCTCGCGAAGTGGCTCGCACTGGTGCCGACCGAGGTGAGCAGGCACATCGACCTCCAGCTGCCGGGGATGCCCTCCGGAGGCGGGAGCGACCACGCCGCCTTCGTGGCGGTGGAAGCGCCCTGCTTCTCACTGAGCTCCCTCAGCTGGGAATACGGCTACACCTGGCACACCCAACGCGACACCTACGACAAGATCGTTTTCGACGAAGTGAGGAATAACGTAGTGTTGGCCGCTTCCCTGGCCTACCTGGCCTCAGAGGAGCTGGACAAGCTCCCACGTACAAAGCGGGAGATGCCCATCGACGAGCGTACCGGCGAGAGGCGGGAGTGGCCCACACAGCGCAAGGCCAACCGCAAGGGAGGCGGCGGCTGACGCATAACTGATCCCATCCGCCTGAACAGACTCAACCGTCAAGGAGGCAATATCGGCTACGATTCGCTCTCCTCGCTCTTCCGCAGGTGCCGGAAGAAGCTGTTCAGCAGCGCGGCAGATTCCTCCTCCATGACGCCGGACAAGACTTTGACCCGGTGGTTGAGGCGGGGGTCGTCCACGATGTTATAGAGGGTGCCGCACGCCCCCGCCTTCGGATCAGGAGCCGCATATACTAATAGCGGGATGCGGGCCTGGACGATCGCCCCGGCGCACATGGGGCAGGGCTCGAGGGTCACATAGATGGTACAGTCCTCCAGCCGCCAGTCCCCCAGGGTCTCAGAAGCAGCCCCGATGGCGAGGATCTCGGCATGAGCAGTGGCGTCCTTGAGACCCTCCGTACGGTTGTATCCCCGCCCTATCGCCATCGAGTTGTGTACGATAACGGCGCCCACCGGTACTTCGCCATCTCCTGCCGCCCGTTCGGCCTCCCGCAGAGCCTGCGTCATCCAGAACTCGTGGTCGTCCGGCCCGAGCAGAGGGATCGCATCATTCACTGATACACTCGTCAGTTCTTCCGGTTAAGTTTCCCTAGAAAGG
Organism: Candidatus Zixiibacteriota bacterium; assembly: GCA_030604325.1. Lineage (GTDB taxonomy): Bacteria > Blakebacterota > Blakebacteria > Blakebacterales > Blakebacteraceae > JAGLTZ01. The sequence continues at coordinate 5,584 of JAUVWC010000006.1, forward strand.
TTAATGCAACAGGGATAGATTCCAAGGAAGCTTTTTATGCCAACACAACTGCCCGATCCGAACCTCAATCCTCTCGTCGAGGAGATCGGCAAACGTGTCAACAGTATGATTGCCGAATACCTGGACGGCCAGCAGACACGTCGCATTACCGATCCCACACCGGTTGAGAAACTGAGGTCACTATTTGATGAACCGCTTCCCCGGCAGGGTATGCCCCCTCTGGATGTTCTGGATCTCTATGCCCAAAGGGTAGTCCCGCACACGATGGTCAGTACGAGCCCGGGCTATCTAGGGCTGATGAATCCCACTCCGTTACCGATTAGCATCTACGCTGACGCCCTTGCCAGCACACTTAACCAGAACCAGGCCGCTTCCCACCACAGCCCGGTCGGATCTGTGATCGAGGAGACGGTGATCCGCTGGCTTGGAGAGGCCACCGGTTACGGCTCCGATTGCTACGGGCACCTGACGAGCGGGGGTACGATAGCCAACCTGACCGGGCTCAAACTGGCCCTGCACCAGGCGGCCCCCGAGGTGCGGGAGTTCGGCCTGGTGGAAACAGGGCGCAGGTTTGCCGTTTACGCCTCCGACCAGCTCCACTTCAGCCTGGTCCGGGCTACCGATGTTCTCGGACTGGGCAGCAAGGCGCTGCGGAGCGTTCCCGCCCGACCGGATGCCACTGCCGATGTGGAGGCCATCGCTGCGGCCATCGATAGTGACCGCCGGCAGGGATGGGATCCGATGGCCATCGTGGGCATCGCCGGCACGACCGCCGCTGGTGCCATCGATCCACTCGAGGAACTCGCCGATCTGGCGGAAAAAACCGGTGCCTGGTTCCATGTGGATGCCGCTTACGGCGGGGCCGCCGGGTTAAGTAAAGAGTTCCCGGGGCTGCTCCGTGGGATAGAACGTGCAGACTCGGTCACGGTGGATGCCCACAAGTGGTTCTTCGTGCCTTTTGTGGCTGGAGCAATTCTGTTCCGGGACCCGGAGCACGGGCTGGCCAGCTTCAAGGCCGCGGCTACCTACATACCTCCTCCTCGCGGAGGCTCTCAGCACCCACCGACCGACTACTATCAACATGGCCTGGCCGGTACACGACGATTCGATGCCCTCAAGATTTGGATGGCGCTCAAGCACATGGGGGCAGACTGGTATGCGAATGCAGTGGACCGGCAGCTTCGGCTAACCCGGAGATTCGCGGAAAAGGTCGAATCCATACCCGGCTGGAACATCGCTGTGGCACCGGCAACGGCCATCGTGACATTCCGCTACGAGCCTGAGCGGATCGCACTGGCCATCAGCAAGAAAGATGCCGAAGCAGAAAGAGCACTGCAGCAACGGAACGCTCTCCAAGAGTGGATCGCCAGCACCGTTCAGGAGGAAGGGCGGTTCTGGATTTCAGCCACGCCGGTGCCGGGAGGCACAGCCCTGCGGCTGAACGTCATCTCCTATCTCACCGACGAATCAACTATCGATGCTTTCCTGGATACTCTGCCGGAATTGGGAAACAGGGCAGGAGGAATGATTTTTTAGGCAACTAAAACTGCGGTTCGCACGTTTTAAAAAGTGAGACATTTAATATGAGCTGGGGTTGCAGGATAAGAGGGAATAGCGAGGAAGATGAAGGAACCCCGGTTATGAGGAGATAAATAATGGTTTCCAACAGACCTTTTATAACCGACGGCATGCCCGCTCGGGCCATACATGCGTGGAGATGGGTGGATCCCGACCGATCCCTTTCCCATCAAGTGTCTCGACTGCGGCACTCACTACTATACGAGCACTGGGTAGTCGGTAGGGCACGGAGTGGGCGGTTCAGCGCCCAGCGCGGCCGGCCGTTGGTGAGAATCGTCAAGTAAGCGGTTCTCAGGATTATATAGAACCTCCCGAAACGGGCCGTGTGCTCCCCATCAAGCACACGGCCCGCGGTATTCTATAACCATCTCTTTTTGATATGTTGGAAGTAATAGACGACAAATCACACTATGACAATATCTTTTTCCCCCTACTCCAGAATATGCTCCACGACTGATTGAGTCTCCCACTCAAGCAGCTTCCTAACCATATCATAATCCTCCTCACCCAATGTATCAGCTAGACCGTCAAGTATCCTGCGATGGAGATCTTCGAGGAATTCCCTCCAATTAGCTACTTCACTGAGCTTGAGCTTTTGTTCGGGATCTTCCGTTCTCTCCGCTTCCTCGCGCAACTGCACGGAAGTCGCATCTTTTGCCGGGACTTTATCGTCCCCGATAGGATACTCACGAAGATCCATAATCATCCCCCTCTATCTAACTCCATTTGGACGGCCAGCGAGGCATATTCGCCTCTCTCCCAATTCTACCCGGTGGCGAGGTCAAATGTCCAAGCGTATCCATGATCTCTTCGGGCTGCTGCCCACTGTCACGGCCGCAGGATATTCAATCTGCGCACTGGAGCGCGCCAGAGGTGTTCCTGTATTCTTGCTGAAACAGATCTGGTAGGTTACGTATTCTACGTTTCCTGGTAAAATGAGAAAGATCCCTATCGGCTAGGAATATTTCAACAGTGCCCGTTGAGCGCCGAGGAGAAAGAGATGAGTGTGATAACTGTTTTGGGAGCCGGCAACTCTGGACTGGCGATGGCGGGCCACCTCGCATCCGATGGTCATGAAGTCCGTCTGTGGAACAGAACTGCCCGGAATATCGAGAGGCTTAGAGAGACAGGAATTATACGCTGTACGGGGGCCGTCACCGGAGAATTCATGCTGCAGCTGGTAACCAATAATCTTGGAGAAGCCCTCGATGGAGTCCAGCTGGTTCTGATTACGACCCCCGCCAGTGCTCACCGAGACCTGGCCGGAGCGTTGGTACCATATCTAACTGATGAAAAGGCTATCGTCCTCAATCCGGGGAGGACCTTCGGTGTAATCGAGTTCGAACATGTCCTCTATCAACACGAGGTGGGTGTTCCGCCACTCGTCGCCGAAATGCAGACCATAATTCACACCTGCCGGAAGACCAGCGAGGATACGATAGTTATCCTAGCAATTAAACAATCCGTGGAACTGGCCACCCGCACGAAAGAGGACACGCGTAAGGTTTGTGAACTGCTCCCATCATGCCTCACGGACTACATCGTGCCGGCAGACAGTCTGCTGCACACCTCACTGGGCAATGTTGGGGCGGTTCTTCACTGTGCTCCCGTTCTGCTGAACAGCGGCTGGATCGAGAATGAAAAAACGGAATTCAAATATTACTACGATGGGATAACACCCACCATTGCCCGTTATCTGGAGAAGCTGGATGGAGAGCGATTGAGACTCGGCCAGCAGTTCGGTGTGGAACTTGATAACATCTGCAATTGGATGAAGAGGACCTACCAGATCAGCGGTGACAGCCTATATGAATGTATCCAGAACAACTTTCATTACACGACGATAGATGCACCGCAGTCACTGCAGCATCGCTATATATTCGAAGATATTCCATGCGGCCTGGTTCCTTATGAGGCTATAGGGAAACTTCTGGGGTTGAACTTCCACTTCACCCCCCAGGTGATTGACCTGGCAATAGAGTTCATGGATTTCGATTTCCGCACCACGGGCCGCAACCTAAAGCGACTTGGTTTTCGGGAGGAAACCGCCCTGGCAGCCATTGGGGAGCTGGCACCATGAATCATCTGTTTTATTTCATTCACAGACCGCCGAACAGTCTGATGCGGCAGTAACCATTCATGAGAGAAAAATCGACGAGCGAACTAACCGGTCGGCTGAAACTTGTAGGTTGCAGCCTGGGTAACTGCGTGCATGTGGCAGGGGTGGCAAATTTCCTGCGCCTGGCCGAAAGCAATGGTTTTACAACCATTCTGCTGGGTGCGGCCGTTCCTCCCCAGATCCTCACCGAGCGGCTGGCGGAGATTCAGCCGGCCGCCGCCTGCGTGAGCTACCGCCTGACTCCGGAGAATTGCCGGCAGGTACTCAACAAGCTGAAGGAAGCGCTCGCGACAATAAACTTCCACGGTAAGCTGCTGTTTGGAGGTACGGCTGCCACCGTTGCCGTAGCCGAGGAGCTCGGCATGTTCGATTACTGCTTCATCGGCGGAGAGAATATGGATCGAATTACCGCCGTATTTGAATGGTTGCGGGGCAAGCCTTTGCTTGTAGAAGGTGATCTTGTTGCCCAGGAGCGCCCGCCAATCCAGGAAGCAATAGACAATCTACCCATCATCAACAGGCAGGGGCTGCGGATGCCTCTACTGCGGCACCACTTCGGACTACCCTCAATGGAGGAAACTGTCGAGGGTGTCAGGCAGATATCCGAGGCCCGGGTGCTCGATGTCATCTCCATCGGTTCTGATCAGAATGCGCAGGAGTATTTCTTCCGCCCCGAGGAATTAGATTCGGAACTCGATGGGGCCGGTGGAGCACCCATTAGGAGCGAGAAGGATCTCCTCGATCTTCATCACAGCCGCCAATACGGGAACCGGCCCTACCTCCGTATCTACTCGGGAACCCAAGACCTGAAGAAATGGGCCGAACTCAGCGTCCGCACGATCGATAACGCCTGGGGAACCATTCCCCTTTCCTGGTACAGCGAGCTGGACGGCCGATCCAAACGTCCACTGGCCGAGGCGATCAGGGAGAACATGTCGGCTATCAGGTGGTATGCCCAGATCGGAAAACCGGTGGAAATAAATGAGCCGCACCAGTGGTCCCTGCGTGACGCACCTGATACGGTGGCTGTGGCCATGGCCTACATCTCGGCCTATGCGGCTAAGAAGCTAGGAGTGAAGCAGTACTTCGCCCAGTACATGTTCAATAATCCTAGCTTTACTTCATCACTTCACGACCTGGCTAAAATCGCGGCCAAGAGCGTTCTCGTGGAGTCGCTGGAGGATGAAGAGTTCCGTACCTACCGGCAGGTGCGTGCGGGTCTGGCCCATTTCGCCGTGGATATCGATGTCGCCAAAGGGCAGCTCGGCATGGCGACGTCCGTGATGATGAACTTCAATCCACACATCCTGCATGTAGTAAGCTTCACAGAAGCGGATCATGTCGCCCGTGCCGACGAGGTGATCGAGAGCGCGAAGATCGCAGGGGGTGTGATCCGAAACATATCTGCCGGCATCCCCAATCCCTTTGCCGACCCGCGTATCAAAGAAGAGGCGGAAAGACTCTTTGCCGAGACCCAGGTCCTGCTCGGAGCCGTGAAACTGCTGGGAGAAAGCATCGACAGTTCCGATCCACTGGCGGATCCCGGGGTTCTGGCCAGGGCGATTTCGGGTGGCATATTCGACGCTCCCCATCTGCGGGGACAACCATGCGTGCCCGGCACAGTCAGGACTCTGCCTGTAAATGGTGGATGTGTCGCCGTAGATGAGAATGGTGAAGAGCTGAATGAGTGGCAGAGGCTCCGCGAGCCGGCCGAGCGGTTGAAGCTCGACTACTCGAGGATCCTCAGGCTGGAACCAGAAATCGAAATGCCTGATCTATGAGGTATCCCTGATGATATTCATCTGTTTGTAGATCACGGCAACTCCACGGACCTCCGTAATCTTACGCCCAAAGGCACGTTCTCTGTTACGATCGAATGTTCGTTCCGGATCGGAGCCCGATCCGAATCGCCAGACGAAAATACCGAGTTCGGCATAAGGTTCAGCAGGCTCCTCTTCGAAGAAGACGATGATCCGGCATTTCAAAGCGTGGTAAAAACAATCCACCGCCTGGGAACGTTCCTGAAGTGGATGTGGTTAGAGGGTACGAGGATTAGAGGATTTGAGGGTTTGAGGATTAGAGGAACCCCTTTTCGGTTACGGTAACGTACTAATGGAACGACTAAAATGTATAAGTGTTACGATAATGCAATAATTTTTGTTCAAATTTCTCCTGCCGCTTCTGATCCGGTCACGCACAATATCCCGCTATCTGCATAATCCCTTATCAAACAACAGGTTAGAGCTGACCTGAAAAAAACCGCCCTTGCGCCCCTTCTTGGCACAAA
>JAUVWC010000119.1 GCA_030604325.1 Candidatus Zixiibacteriota bacterium
ACCGAAGCCAGATCCCGATCCAGCTCGCCCAGCTGCGGCTCACCGGCCGGCGGCCTGACTCCTCCCAGTGCACGCGTGTGCTTCCTGGCCAGTGACTCCAACCGCTCCTGGGTGAGATCCTCGCCCATCAGATCCCGCATGAGCCGGAGAATGTGCGGGCTGGCCCGGCGAACGCTCCCCTGCTCATCCAGCCGCGGGTAGATCAGGGCGACATGTCGGCCACTTTCCAGCAGGAGCCGGAAAAGCAGGCGCTCTTCGTTGACACGGTGCCGGGAGGTAGGCAGCAACCACAACTCTCCACCCGAGAGCGTCTCCCGTTCATCATCCAGCAGCAGCGGATCCTGGGTTGGCCTGCGCGGCCACAACCCCTCGGCCATACCCATGACGACCAACAGTTTCGACCGCGTACCGCGCAGGGCCATCACATCGTGAAGGGGGATGGCACTGCCGGCCTCCAAGGTCTGAGCGATCCTGTGGAGAGCCCACTGCAGGGTTGACCGGTCCACCACTTCCTCTACGACGGCCAGTTCCCGCACCTTCGCCACGGCCTCGTCGATCCCGTGGCGGTGAACGGGACCGAACATCTCGTATGCCAGCCGACCGAGATAACCAGCCCATTCGCTCCAGGTAGCGGAGGCGGGTAGGTTAAGCAGTAACGGTTTGATCTGCTCCAGCTCATCGGCCGTCGCTTCCAGAGAGCCGGCACGGGCCTGCCGACGCTCCGCCCTCACCCGTGTTCTGACACCTGCTTCATCAACCCCCGCTTCACCCGCACTGAGGAGATGGTCGACGTGGGCCCGTTCACGCTCGGCCTCCTCCCTCACCGCCTCGATCCAGTCGTCGAGACCGGCCGACCGGCGAATTTTCCGAAGTAGGGTTCTGCCCAGCAGGGGGCTCGAGTGTCGCTTTCGAATGGCGGCGATAGTAACTAGAAAGCGCGCCAGTGCGGCCGCCGAGACGTCCTCCTTCAGCACCGTCAATCCCGCGGTGAGCAGATTCAGGACAGCTACAGTAGTGTCGGATTGCGGATAAGACGTCTCCTGGCCGACGGCTGTTTCCTCCCCCTCCAATGCGGCGAATCCGCTCGACTCTGCTTCCTGGTCGAGCAGAGTCGCATAGCTGCGGGGAACCACGGCAACAAGTCGCGCCTCTTCGGCCCTCATCCCGCCGTTCCAGGCGGCTGCCACCAGCCGGAGTGCGGTATCCACTTCCCGTGCCTTTCCCGGAGCGGAGACAACCGTCACCGTCTGCTGCCCCCCACCGTTATCACTTGTTTCACCGGTGAGTATTCCCCACAGCTCGTAGAGCGAACAGGGCGTATGTAGGCAGGAGGCATCACGGCCGGCGGCCATCGTTTCTCCCGCCCTGCTGCGCCACCGCTCCAGCAGTTGTCCTGCATAGGCTTCGGTATCAGGATAAACCGGGACGTACATCTTCACCGACACTGCTTCTATCAATTGGTCCAGCAGAGCTGCCTGGCCGCCGGTAAAGTCATAAAAGCCGTAGACATACATCTGTCCGTCAGGCAGAGCCAGGCCCTGCTGCAGATGCTCCCGTGCATGGTGGAGAAGGCCTTCCGGATCGGGAGCATCCATAGCTCTCAACCGGTCCAGATACGAAGCATAAAGAGCCGAGACAACCTGCAATCTCTGCTGACCTCGCCCCCGCCTGCTACCGGCCAGTTCGGTGACGGACCCGACCTGGATGAGGGCTTCGCGAAGGTCGTTGAGGGTTTTAGTGACGGCCTCCTGGAAAGCCGGAGTAAGTCGTGCCGCGTAGCCGAAGGCCCGCTCGATTTTCGGAAGGTGCTGCTGCACCACCTGGCGGATGAGGAGTTCGCGGGCCACCCTGCTGAGGCCCGCCGCCTGTGGTGCACCGGCCCTGGTAGCGATAAGGCGGGCCAACCCTGTAAAGTCGAGAAAACGCAGCCCCGAGCAATGTCGTAGGCGCTGTGCTGTACGCATCTGAAGATGACGGATCAGGTTCCGATGTGGGGTGAGCACCCAGCGTTCATCAAACGGGGAGGCGGGTCGGTCGCGGACAAGGTGACCGAGGAAGGCCTCTTCCAGGTCACTCCATCGACCCTCTATGAGCAGTTCGAGGCTCATGTATCATAAACAAGTGAATCCTGCGACACGGTCATCGCCGCAGATACACGCCGGCCCAACGCATATGGCCAAGGGTAGATCATAGGGCTGCGGGTGATTCTCACTGGGAATCAACGACTCCCTTGATGGCACGAATATGCTCGGGGGTCGTACCGCAGCATCCGCCGATTACAGCAACTCCGATATCAATCAACTCGTGGGTCTTTTCCGCAAATAGCTGCGGCGATTCGGTATAGACAATCTCCCCATCGATTGTCTCGGGAAGGCCTGCATTTGATTGAATCAATAGAGGAAGTGATGTTGCCTCTCTGAACCGGCGGGCGATTTCAACCATGTTTTCCATTCCGTGGCCGCAGTTGGAGCCGACGACGTCGGCTCCCGCTTCCTGAAGACCAGCCGCTGATTCCTCTATGCTATTTCCCCACACTGTAGAGTAGCCCTTCGGTGTTTTGTCGAATGTCATGGTGGCCATAACCGGTGTCTGAGGCGACACGGCTTTTGTCGCCTTCACCGCCAGCACGGCCTCCCGCAGATCGAACATCGTTTCGATACATATAATGTCCACGCCGGCGTCGGTGAGAGTCCTCATCTGGCGTTCGTAGCCGTCATAGAGGACCTCCTCTTTAAAATCTCCATACGGCTGCATGATCTTCCCGGATGGACCGCACGAGCCGGAAACGTACGCCCGGTCATCAACAACCTGCGCCACGAGGTTAACAGCCCTTTGGTTGATCTCCTCGGTTCTCTCTTCGAGCCCATAATCTGAAAGCTTCATCGGCGAGGCGCCGAATGTGTTGGTATGAACAGCATCCGCGCCCGCCTCTAAGTATTGCCGAGCAATAGATGTGATCAGGTCCGGTTGCTCGACAACGAGCAGCTCGGGACACTGCCCCGGCCGAAGACCTCCACGCATGAGCATCGTTCCCAGGGCACCATCCGAAATCAGGATTTCTCCGCTACGCAGGCGCTCGAGAAAAGGTTCCACTTCGATTCTACCCTATTAACTCCTTCACACGGTCTACGGCACTGGCGGCATCGTATCCATATGAGTCGGCGCCGATATCACGGGCCAGTTCCTCCGAAACCGGTGCTCCTCCGACAATCGTTTTAATCGTACTGTCGAATCCCTTCTCTTTCAGCAGTTCGATCACCTGTGTCATCATCGGAGTGGTGGTCGTCAGCAGCGTCGACATGCCGATAACCTCTGCCCCCTCCCTCACAGCCGTTTCCACGAACTCTTCCGGCGGGACATCCTTGCCGAGATCGATGATGTCGAAACCGGCCCCCTTGAGCATAATCCCCACCAGATTCTTGCCGATGTCATGAAGATCTCCCTGAACTGTGCCGAGAACTACCTTACCAATACTGGGTATACCCTCTTTGGCGAACAGGGGCTTCAACTGGTCCATGCCCGCATACATGGCTCTGGCGGCGAGAAGGACCTCGGGGAGGAATATCTCATGCTTGCGGAACTGTTCCCCGATGATGTCCATCCCCGCGATGAGACCGTTATCGAGTATCTCCTTGGCCGGAATCCCTTCGGCTATCGCCTCATTCGTCAGCTCGAACACCTGCTTATCCTCCCCTTGCTGGAGCGAGGTCGATATCTGTTCCAAAAGACTCATCGATTCCTTCTTTCAGGATTTAGTGGTTTATGAAGCCTCTAGTGTCCTGAGTCACAATTCCGTCGTAATTCATCCTCCGCTGCATCCGCACCTGCGGCGTTACGCCTCGTCGCCGCGCCTGGCCGGAGCGGCGCAGCGGAGTCCTCGGTTATGCAACGGACTTATGACTCAGGACACTAGCCTCGCCAGTCGCTCCTGACACGAGCGGTGTTTACAGGAAGAGCAATAACCGAAATGAGGTTCGCACTGATGGATCTCCTTCCTGCCCGAGACCAGTAACCCGGTGATCGATTTCAGGGGTGTCATCAGGTAGCTGTCGTTGAGCGAGATGCCGATCCTGTCGGGTTCGAGATATTCAAAGAGCTTCTTCTGCCCGCTGATGTGCCAACCGCAGTAGCCGGGACTGTAGCCCAGCACTAAGTGTTCGGGTGTGATGAGGCCTCTGCTGGAGAGGTCTTGAAAGAAGCGGGCTTCAAATACCTCGGAGGCCTTGTCAGCCGCCAGGGAGGCCACTGAATCAAGCATCGAACCAGCGGCAAAATCGTTGTCGGCAAAGAGCTTCTCGATGTTCGCACTAACCTCGCTTCCCATGGTCAGGGCAAACAGGGCGAGATTGTCGGCCCGGTGGTAGATGCGTGCAAGCAGGGCATCTGCCTCGTTCTCCCCCTCCCCCCTGAAGATCGGTGTGAGTTCCTCGGCCGTCAGTTCCGATATCGTGCCCGTGGGCCGAGCGCTGCGGGCGAAGATGTCCAAGGCCTGCGTGAAAACAGCGTCAATCCTGTCCGGAACAGGCCTGTCGCCCGGAACTCCCTGATCCTGCAGTACGGCTTCGGGCCGGGGCAGAATATCACTCAGCTCGAACTGCACAATCGTATTCATACCCATCTTTCCGGCAGAGCATTCTGCCCCCAGCGGCGCGCTTCTTCCTCCATCAGCCGGGCCAGTTCCTCCTTATCCCCTTCCGGCAGTCTCGAAGGTTCATAGCTGTTCAACAATTCCTCCACCTCGTGGTGGGCCCGCTCTTCGAGACTTAGACCCCCCTCGGCTTCCCACCGGGGCCGGTTGGCCCGGTCGATGACCGGCCCCGGGAAGAAGTGCTCCTCTCGGAGATAGCGCCGTGAATGCTCCGAGATCAGCAGGTGTTCCTCCTCGAGCAGTTCCTGCAACAGGGGGAGAGCAGGAAAATCCTCTTTCGGTTCTATACCTTTGATCAACCTGAAGGCCATCCCGCAGATCTCATTATCCAGCACCAGCTTCTCCGGACTCTGGCAACTCTCGAAATCGAGCATACCCGGCCCTGACACGTTGTTGATTCCTGACAGCACGGCCAGAGTTGTACCCATTCCTGTCTCCAGACCGGCCTGGGAATCGAGCTGTTTGGCATCGCTCAGCGACATGTAGGCCTGGGTCGGCATGCCTAGATACCGGCCGATTTCACAGTAGGCGCAGTCTATCATCATCGTCTCCACCGCGCCCATCGGTGTTGTCTCATAGCGCACATCGAAAATGGCCGGCGAACCGCCGTAGAGTA
>JAUVWC010000341.1 GCA_030604325.1 Candidatus Zixiibacteriota bacterium
CCCCTTCATCTTGCCGGTTCCGTCCGCCTTACCGGCGCCGAAAAAGTAGACGAATCTGTCGGACATGCCCTGCTAACCCTTCTCTCCTGCGGCGGTTATCTATCCACCCGTCCCGCAACCATGTGATAATCCTTGTACATAATGAGGCATTCACCATGCCGAGGCCTGTCAATATACCGCCGCACCGGAATATCTCACAAGAGGGGCTCTCACAAACAGACTTTTACGAGGCATAAATAGATCGGGAATATATGGAAAACGCTTGACTCCCCCGGAGTGTCTGGTGTATTAGTTCAGTAGACACTAATCGAGGGGTGTGCCGATGCGTTTTAACATCGATCCAGACAGCGGCGTCCCAATCTACCTCCAGATCTCCCGGAATGTAAAGAGATCCATCGCCCTGGGCAGCTTGAGGGGCGGGGAGCAGGTTCCTTCGGTGCGTGAGGTAGCCGAAATACTGACGGTCAATCCCAACACAGTCGCCAAGGCTTACCAACTCCTCGAACGGGAAGGAATTGTGGCGACCAGAAAAGGGGTCGGAACATTCGTAACCGACAGCGACATCTCGATTACAGAGCAGGAACGAAGAGATGTCGTATCCGAGAAGCTCGACCTGGCCCTGGTCGAGGCGGAGCACCTGCGTCTAAACAGGGAGGAAGTCCGGGAGATATTCGATGAACGCCTGGCCGAGCTGTTCGGAGGCGATGACGCCAAGGGGGGGTCGTAATCATGGATGCGGTTATCAAGACGAACAACCTGAGCCGCTACTTCGGTGAAGTGAAGGCCGTAGACGGCCTCAATCTGGAAGTTCCCGCCGGAAGTGTATTCGGCTACCTGGGCCGCAACGCCTCGGGGAAAACCACCACCATCAGGCTGCTGCTCGACCTCATCAAGCCCACCTCCGGTTCGGCAATAGTGCTCGGTCACGACCCGCAGAAAGAGGCGGTGGCCATGCGCCAGAAGATCGGCTACGTGGCCGAAGGGCAGAAGATGTACGGCTGGATGAGAGTGCGGGAGCTGATCAAGTTCACCGGCGGATTCTACGAGAGCTGGGATGACGAGCTGGCCGACAAGTACCGCGAGCGGTTCGAGCTTGACCCGAATGCAAAGGTGAAAACCCTGAGTAAGGGGCAGAATGCCCGCCTCTCCCTGCTGCTGGCGCTGGCCCCCCGCCCCGAGCTGCTCATCCTGGACGACCCGACCATGGGACTCGATCCCATCAGCCGCCAGGAGTTCCTGGGCGACATCGTGCGCGCCATTCAGGAAGAGGGCCGCACCGTCTTCTTCTCCACTCATATCCTCCAGGAGTTGGAACAGGTGGCGGACTGGGTGGGCATCCTCGACAGGGGGAAGCTGATGATCGCCTCGCCGGTGGACGAGCTCAAAGCCAGCGTGAAGCGGTATGAGCTCACACTGGAAGGACCTGCGCCGACCTCGGTGGAGATGCAGGGTGTGCTGCGCCTGGCCGCGAGCGGCCGCGATCTGATCCTCACCGCCCAGGGGGAGCCGGGCGTTATCGTGAGCCACCTGAGACAGGCCTACAA
>JAUVWC010000180.1 GCA_030604325.1 Candidatus Zixiibacteriota bacterium
ATGGTAGGTACATTTCACGCGCGCGCCTCCGCAATATGCTGAAGCGAGAGACAACATACGTGCGGGAGAATTTTGGGGAATTCGCATCCACAGTAAATGCCCATTCATCACTTCGATGGCCTGCAGAATCCCGACCCCGACATTACCGGCCAACGGGTAAGTCCACCCTTACGAGTGTACACTCACCCGCCCTGCTTGCTCTCCGACTGAGATCGCTTTTCGGTGTTGGTGCCCGTGCCGAGATCCTGCGCGTTTTTCTCTCCAGACCAGGTGATGTCCTCTCGATTGCTGATATTGCTGAGATTATCGGTTATACCAAACGAAACGTAGCCGACGCATTGGAGAGCCTTGGGTTGACGCGTTTTGTTTCTCCTCAAAAGTACCGTAATCAGATCCGATACAGCCTCTCACAGTATGAATCCTTTTCTGACTTTGCAGGCCCACTGCCTTCTACTTTCCCACGATGCGATATTCTCTTTCGTGTTCTCTTACAGGCGCTAGAAATCGTCTCAGAGTTTGAGAATGCAGATCCTTCGGTCAGAGCTGTAGAGGCCCGTAGGATGGTAAGCACCGTCGAGTCCGACCTTGTTATTGCCAATCTTTCTGTCCCAGATATCAGCGACTCTGGTACTGCGTTCTGGGACTCATTCTGCGGCTGGTCAAATGACTTGATAGAAGAACTACATAAAGTAAAAGAGGCAGGCGAGCGCCTTCAGCCAGCTCGGCCACCTCTCCGTTAATTCCGTTATTCTGGACATCGTTAACATTAGCGCCCCTGTCCAGTAAGTCAATGCACCAACTCGTGAAAACGGAATCAGGACCTAATTGCTTCCTTCACCATCCCTGATCACTATTTTGCTTTCATAACTGGGCAATGCTCACCCTGCTCGGATTGCACGATCACCGACGCAGGATTGATTTTTTTACATAAACCTGACTGTGAGATTTCGAGGCTTGGTACCATGGAGCTCGCACCGAAGACCCGGATCACCGAACTGGTGAATACCTATAAATTCCTGATCGATTACCTTGCCGACTACGCTCCCGAGCTTCATAAACTCAGGAATCCTGTGATGCGTAAGACAGTCGGCCGGTTCGCAACGGTCGAGATGGCGGCATCGATGGCGAGAGTACCACTCGATCAGCTTCTTTCCGATCTACAGAAGGTCATACATGAGGAAACCGGAGAGGAGGTTACCATACTGTCCGAGAGTTCAGGTGAGCTCGATCAGGACAGACTCGAGACTCTCAAAGGAATTATCCGGGATCTGCATGCGGACACACCGGTGGAGGCCCTGAAAACCCGATTCGCCGACTTGGTGCAGGACGTGAGCCCCACCGAGATCTCGCAGATGGAACAGCAGCTGATAGCTGAGGGGCTGCCACAGGAACAGGTGAAGGAACTATGTGACGTGCACGTGGCGGTTTTCCGTGAGTCCCTGGAGAAACAGGAGAAGGTCGAGACCCCACCCGGCCATCCTATTCACACCTTCCAGGCCGAGAACGCCGCGCTGCAACGGGTGGCGGATGAGCTCAGGGCAATCATGGACGGATTGGGCGATCCTCCGGCTGTGGAAAGACTCGAGACCGAAAAGGAGACACTCGAGGCCCTGCTGGACTCACTGGGAGAGATCGAGAAGCACTACCTGCGAAAGGAGAATCAGCTCTTCCCATTCCTAGAAAAATACGGAGTGGCCGGTCCTTCCCAGGTCATGTGGGCTATCCATGACGACGTGCGGGCAGGCCTGAAGGAGATCCGGACAACACTCGACACCATGGATGCCGGAGCGCTCGTCTCCAAGGGTCCTGCGATCATCCAGATAATCGTGGACATGATCTACAAGGAGGAAAACATCCTCTTCCCGATGTCAATGGAGATCCTGAACGTGGCAGACTGGTCGAAGATCTACCACGGCGAGGAAGAGATAGGGTTCTCGCTGGTGGTGCGGAGTGATGAATGGATACCGCCGGATGCAACCCTGCTGGAGGCGGTCCCGGAGGAGGGAGCGGGAATGCCCAGTCTGCTGCCCCTTGACACCGGACTGCTGAGCCTGGATCAGGTGAACCTCATGCTGAAACATCTACCGGCGGACATCTCATTCGTGGACGAGAACGATGAGGTCCGATACTACTCCGACGTTCCTGACCGAATCTTCCCGCGAAGTCCCGGTGTTTTCGGGCGCAAGGTCCAGAACTGCCACCCGCCGGACAGCGTGCACATAGTCAACCAGATCCTTGACGCCTTCCGATCAGGTGAGCGAGACATGGCGGAGTTCTGGATCAAGATGGGTGACCGGTTTATCCATATCCGATATTTCGCTGTTCGGGACGTTGAGGGTATTTACCGCGGATGTCTCGAAGTAAGCCAGGATGTAACGGAGGTACGGCGACTGGAGGGCGAACGTCGGCTCCTTCAGTGGGAGGATCAGGTTTCATGAATCCTGAGAACGAGGAAAACCAGCATCGCGGCGCCATTCCCCCTGCTCTGCCCGTAAAACTTGCCGATCTGGTCGAATATGCCGAGGGCGCGGTCGTCAGCCGCACGATAGCGAAGAGCGAGAAGGGAACCCTGACGGTATTCGCGTTCGACACCGAACAGGAACTGAGCACGCATTCGGCACCGTTCGACGCCTACGTTCAGATCCTCGACGGTGATGTTGAAATAACGATCGGCGAACAGAAGCTGCAGCCTGAGGTCGGCGAGACAGTGCTGATGCCGGCAGATGTACCACACGCGCTCCGCGCCCTATCACCATTCAAGATGTTTCTCATCATGATTCGGGGTTAGCCGGATGAAACCTCCGTTGACCAATCTTTGACCAATCTGGTTCCGTAGTGCTTCCCTAAACAAGCAGGCGAGCGTCTTCAGCCAGCTCAGCCGCCTCTCCACGTTGACCGCATGCGCCACCCTACAAGTGAATGCCGGTGCCAGAATAGCTGAGTGTGCTTTGACAATTCCACTATATCGACGTATCAGTAACGTGTCGCAGGCCGTTCACACAGAAGGCGATTCAGCTATGGAAAAGGTAAACCTCTCCGAGAAACTCAGCCTGTTCTCCGAACATTGGCAGCCGAAGATAGTCGGGGAACTCAATGAGCAGCATGTCAAGCTGGTCAAGTTCAAGGGTGAATTCATCTGGCATTGCCACCAGGCGGAGGATGAGTTCTTCCTAGTTCTGAATGGCAAGTTGGACATGATGTTGCGGGATCAACATATCGAGCTCCATGAAGGCGAATTTATTATTGTGCCGAAGGGTGTAGATCATAAACCGGTCGCGGAAGAAGAAGTGCACGTGCTCCTGTTCGAACCCATATCTACCCTGAAGACCGGTGACGTTGACAGCGAGCGCTCTGTCAGGAATATCGACATTATTTAGCCGGGATAGGAAGCCAATGCGGCTCGCATCATGGATACGGCCCCCACGCCACGTACTAATACTATTTCTGGCAATCACCCTGGTGCTGGCCGGGGCGTTGGCCTGGCTAGGCTGGCGTTTGTTCCTGCAGGACCGCACCCTTCAGACCCAGCGCATCCAGGAGCATCTCGAAAGGTCTGCTGACCTGGTCGCCACAGCGCTGCAACAAACCCTTTCCGACACCAGAGAATGGTTGGCAAAATTTGCTACCTTACCCGAATCCCAGCTCAGCAGCTCAGCAGCATCAGAGTCTGGTCAGCTGGCCGATGACGGTCTGATCCTGGTTCTAACCCCGCAGGGTCTCAGCACCTATCCCGATAACCGTCTGCTCTATCTGCCCTCTCCTGCCCTCACAGAGGAGTACCCCGAACAGGTATTCCTTGCCGGCGAGAGCTTCGAGTTCCAGCGACAGGACTATTCGAGGGCCGCCACCGCCTTCCGCGAGCTGGCGCGTTCCGAGGATTTACAGATCCGCGGGGGTGCGCTCCTGCGCCTTGGCCGCAACCTGCGAAAGGCAGGTCAGCACGGTGACGCCCTCGCCGTCTATAGCGAGCTCATGCAACTGGGTCCGACATCGGTCAGCGGGCTTCCCGCCGAGTTGGTGGCCCGCC
>JAUVWC010000058.1 GCA_030604325.1 Candidatus Zixiibacteriota bacterium
GTCGGATCGGAAAGCGCCGTGCCCGACCCGGGTGTAGCCCTGATCGATCTGAATCTGCATCCTCGGCACAACCGGAAGGCGAAGTCTGACGAGGCGGTCTGTCTCGATGGTTATCTGCTCCGGGCTCACGATCCCCAAAACCCGCAGATCCGGCCCTTCCGGATAGTGCACACTCTCCACATCGAGAACTCGTGTACGCGTACCCCGCGACCCGATATCACTCGCATCCAAGATGATCTGAACATCTCGCCAGGGAAGCGTCAGCAGCCGCTTACCCCGTCCTTGGAATCGGACCTGTGCGGAGTGGGGCAGCTCCATCGAAACGACCAGGTCGACCGGCAACCCTACGACATGGATCGGGACATCGAGGATCCTCTCGTAGGTATCCTTCTCGGTGGCGATGTGGAACCATAGGAGTAGAGCGACGGCCAGGGAGCCGACTTTGAGACCCATGTTCTCTGTGAGTCTGCTGCTGTCCATAAGACGGCGGAGCTAAGTCCGCCTATTTTTTAATCGGGGCCGGCCCTATTTCATCTCCCATACTCACTTCCCCATTGTCGATGCGCAGATGAAAGCCGCACTGGGGATGGGTGCAAACCCAAGCCTTGTACATAATACTGGCGCCGTCGCGCCCGTAATCCGACAACGGTACCAGGGTGCCATTATTACATTTCAAGCAGTTCGGGAATTCCGTTTCCATGCGGGATACTCACCTCCCCTCCTCTGTATACGCCCACACAAGCAGCCGGTCGGGCCAGCCTGGAAGCGCGCTGAGTAATTACTGTAGATGGGCAGCAGTATAGAAAAGCTCTCGTGGAGGGTCAACCCTCCCGCTCAGAATATCCATCCCACCCATCTTGACACCGGTCGGATATAAACCGTAGGTTTTGATGGCCCTAACTCTGTAAGAGGTTTATGTACATGAATGTAGCCGTGCTTCTCATATTTGCTCTGGTAGCCCTAGCGGCGGGATACGTCTTCTACGGCAGGTACTTGAGCCGGCGGCTTGGTATCGCTGTCGAGCGTGCCACACCGGCTCACACCATGACCGACGGCGTCGACTACATCCCGGCCAAGGCACCGATCCTGTTTGGTCACCACTTTGCCTCGATCGCCGGCGCCGCTCCCATCATAGGTCCCGTAACCGCTGCCCTCTTCGGTTGGGTGCCGGTTTTACTATGGGTTCTGATCGGATCCATTTTCCTGGGCGGCGCGCACGACATGTCGAGCCTTATCGCCAGCGTGCGGCACAAGGGCCGGTCGATAGGCGAGATCATCGACGAGAATATCGGGATAAGCGGCAAAACGCTCTTTCTGATCTTCAGTCTCTTCACCCTGATACTGGTCGTTGCGGTCTTTGCCAGCATCGTCGCCAAGACGTTTGAAAACACACCGGAGGCCGCGACGCCAACCAGATCCTTCTTGTTCCTGGAGCTCCGCGTTGTGCTGGTCCGATCCCGTGACACTTCGCCCCCGGCAGGTCCCTGAGCCGGCGGTGTCATTCTCCTCTTCGCCAGTATCTGGGTGGGGGTGGCTCTACCGATACGAATGAGCGAACAGTTTTGGCTCGTGTCTCTTTTCGCATACATCTTTCTGGCTTCAGTAACACCAGTCTGGGTCCTGCTTCAACCACGGGACTATCTAAACTCCTTCCTGCTCTATGCTCTCCTCGTGAGCGCCGTCATAGGCATTGTTGCCACTCATCCCGAAGTTCAACTGCCCGCCTTTACCGGCTTCAACAACGACATGCTGGGGCCCATGTTCCCCCTGCTCTTTGTGACCGTGGCCTGCGGAGCGATTTCCGGTTTCCACAGCCTTGTCTCCAGCGGCACAACCGCCAAGCAGCTCGACAACGAAAAGAACGCGCGGGTAATTGCCTATGGAGGTATGCTGACGGAAGGTCTGCTGGCCGTGGTGGCCCTGGCCACTGTAGCCATGCTGACGAGTGGGACCCACATCGCCCGGTTGAATGATGTCGGCCCCGTCACCCTTTTCAGCCAGGGGGTGGGCACTTTCCTGGCCTCTCTGGGGATAGATCCCCTGGTCGGTACCTCGTTCGCCGCCCTGGCTGTGTCGGCGTTCGCCCTCACAACCCTCGATACAGCAACGCGTCTGGGACGTTATGCCTTTTCTGAACTCTTCGAAAGTTTAGGTAAGGGCAAAGCGGAGGAGAAGCCGGCCGCGTGGACACAGAGCCGATGGACCGTCACAACATTCATGGTTGTCGTAAGTGGTTCCCTGGCGCTATCTGGGCGGTGGCAGGTCATCTGGCCCATCTTCGGCAGCGCAAACCAGCTGCTGGCTGCGCTCGCCCTCCTGGCGGTAAGCGTCTGGCTGGCCCGAAAGGGTGATCGTGCCCTGTTCACCCGCATTCCGATGTACTTCATGTTCGCGGTGACTCTTACCGCTCTGATCACCTTTGCCTACCGGAACCTCATGCAGGGGAAACTGTTCCTATGCTTCCTTAGCGTCCTGCTGTTAGTACTGGCGGTTGTTCTGGCAATGCTGGCCTACCGTTCGCTGCGGCAGGGCAAGGGTCCCGGTCCCGCAGCTGCAGTCCCGGCGCCTGTCTCAGACGCCGCCGAGGTCCCCCCCGGTTCCCTCGAAGGCTGACGGAATATCATCCAGGAGCCGCTCGAGCGGTTCCGGCCCCTCAGCCAGGAGGACCTGTCGCGGCGTGAGCCGGCCCAGCCTTGGATGCGGCCTTGTCATCCATTCATCTATCGAACCGGGGCGCAGAAGCTGGGTTAGGCGGTGGTGCAGTCGCTCCAGGGAGGCAAGCTGACGTTCTGCCAGCGGGCTGGGTATAGTATCCCCCGCCTCCCAACGGGCAATCGTCCGTACACTGACGCCCACGAGTTGAGCGAAACGCTCCTGAGAAAGATCCAATACATGTCGCAGGTTCC
Organism: Candidatus Zixiibacteriota bacterium; assembly: GCA_030604325.1. Lineage (GTDB taxonomy): Bacteria > Blakebacterota > Blakebacteria > Blakebacterales > Blakebacteraceae > JAGLTZ01. Next base: position 2,907 of record JAUVWC010000058.1, read on the forward strand.
GGAGCGATTCTCTATTCATAGCGAACAATATACAATCCATACATGACATATGTCATGACGTTTATAAAGTAAGTTCGCTTCGAACACCCTTCTCAACACGAGCAGGTGACTCTTTTGCCAGCTTGGCGTCAAAATAGTGCGTACCGGGATTAGGACACAGGGCCTTTTGTACATATTTGTGACACTGTACTAATCCAGCGACCGCTACATGATATGCGTTTAGGACACTCCCCACACCCCATATATGTTGTGGCCACCCTGATCCCGCTATACAAGAATCGCAATAAGAATTGGTGATTTTTTTTCTTACCTTTGAAAATATTGTCTTACGCTTCTGATCTACTTCCTTACTCACCTCTTTTGTCGGCCTTTCGTCTTACCATTGACGTGGACACTTTTAAGCCTCACTCGGCTAGCAGGAGAAAGTCGATGCCTATCGTGAGCACCTCCTCCAAAGGCCAGATTGTCATACCGGCACAGCTCCGCCGCAAATACAACATCGGCAGGGGCACAAAACTCAACGTGCTGGACGGTGATGGTGAGATCATCCTGCGGCCCGTTCTGCAGGACGTTGTTCGGCAGGCGAGGGGGCTGTTTAGGGGCGGAGTCTCCTCTCTACAGGAACTGACAAGAGAACGCAGGGAAGGTGGTGGGTTATGAGCCAACCCTTAGAGACCGGTCCGACGCGTAATCTCGTCCTGGACAGCCACGCCCTGCTCTCCTACCTGGAGGGGGATTCCGGGGCCGATTTCGTGGCCAATGCCCTTGGAATGGCTGAGCAGGGCAACCTCCGGTGCCTGCTTACTATCGTCAATTGGGGTGAGGTATATTACAGCCTGTTGCGGGCGAAAGGGGACCGCCGGGCACACGAGGCCACTTTCGTGATCGATCAGCTACCGGTCGAGATCGTCAATATGGATATGAATCTTGTACAGCTTGCCAGCCACTTCCGCGAGGAGTACCGCATGCCCAACGGGCCCTGTTTCGCCGCCAGCCTCGCCCAAAGCCTCAGCTGTCCGGTCATGACCGGTGACGAAGCATTTAGAAGGCTGGAAGACGAAATCCAGGTTCTGTGGCTGAAATAGTCCTCCTAGGCGTCGGGGACCTCCACGGCCGCATCAACTGGAAGGATGAGCTAGCCGCGGCCGCGCGCCGGGCAGACGCCATCCTGGTCTGCGGCGACATTACAACTTTTGGCAGTGTGGCTGACGCCACCACGGTGTTGGACGATCTCGAAGCGTACTGTGATACCATTTACGCCGTGGCGGGCAACTGCGATTCAGCCGCTATCGACAACTATCTGGCCGAACGAGGGATATCGCTGCACGGCCGGGGATTATTCATCGGGGATCGTATCGGCCTGTGCGGAGTATCCGGTTCAAACCGCACCCCGCTCAAAACGCCCCTGGAGTATACGGATGAGGAGCTCCTGGCTACCCTGAACAGAGGCTGGCAACAGATCGAGACCGCACCGATACGGATCGTCGTGCATCACGCGCCCCCGTACAAGACCCGCTGTGACCGCATGCGGTTAGGCCTTCACGTCGGGGCACGTGGCCTGCGCTCGTTCTGTGAGGAGAAGCAACCGGAACTGGTGCTATGCGGTCATATTCACGAAGCGCGCGGCCGCGACCGGATCGGACAGACCATAGTCGTCAATCCTGGTATGGCCGCCAAGGGGCACGGCTCCCTAATAACCATCTCGGAGGACGGCCTAGAGGTGGCACTGCTATAAAAAAAACGCCCCGTTCCAGGGGCGGATCTAGTAAAACCGATGGGACCGGCTATTTATTAAGGGCCTTATTCCTCCTCCGCTCCGATCGCCAGATCCTCCCGCTCACCATCGTCTTCCCCCGGAAGCGTAATCCGCTGGACCCGTTCCTGACGCTCTACCGTACCCCCTAGGCTCTCCTGCTCCTCCTGGCGCTTGCAGTCCATGCAAAGAAGTGCAGTAGGGATCGCCTCGAGGCGGGCCCTTTTTATCGGCTCCTCGCAGCGCTCGCACCGGCCATAGGTACCGTCCAGAACCTTTTCCAGGGCGTGGTTGATCTCCTCAAGCCCGCGTGCATCCTGCTCTATCAGCTTCGAAAGGTACTCCTTGTCATCGGACAGGGTCACCTCTTCCTCGTATTCGGCGGCCCGACTCTCTTTAATCTCATTCAGTGTGCCCTGCAGACGACCTAGGGCTGCCAGCCTGCGCTGGCGCTCCTCAAGAATCAAACGGGTGAAATATTCGCGCTCCTTTTTGTTCACTGATTACATCTCCCTCGGACCGCTAGCAAAATCGGGCCCGATGATCGTTCCCGCAGTCAATAAAAGGACGCACTAATGTATCTGATTCCAGCCCGCTGTCCAATGGAATCCGTACTTTTTACTGCTTGTTACCCTCCTCCTCGTCGTCCACTACCTCGTAGTCAGCCTCGACCGCTTCATCCGCAGGTCTCTCCTCAGCCGTCTCACCTGTCTGTCCGGGTTGGGCCGCTGTCTGCTCCTGGGCGGTTTTCTGGTACAACTCCTGCGCCGCCTTGTACCAAGCCTTCTCCAGCTTATCCGTCTCACTGCGGATCGCTTCGATGTTCTCCCCTTTCAGTGCTTCCTGCAGGTCGGAGAGAGCCTGTACCACTTCACTACCAACCTCGGCGGAGAGCTTCTCCCGCTGTTCCTCCATCTGTCTCTCCGTTGTGTAGGCCAGCTGTTCGGCGCGGTTGCGGAGTTCGACACGCTCGCGCTTCTTTTTGTCTTCCTCCCGATTTACCTCCGCATCCTTCATCATCCGATCGATCTCCTCACGCGAGAGCCCGCTGGAGGATTCGATCTTGACGCTCTGCTCCTTACCGGGGGCTTTGTCTTTGGCGGAGACGTGCATGATCCCGTTCGCATCGATATCGAAGGTTACTTCGATCTGGGGTATGCCTCGCTGAGCAAGAGGAATCCCATCCAGCATGAATCGGCCGATCGTCTTGTTGTCCATGGCCATCCCACGCTCACCCTGAAGCACGTGGATGTCTACCTGGGTCTGGCTGTCTGCCGCTGTCGAGAATATCTCAGACTTCCTCGTGGGGATCGTCGTGTTCCTCTCGATCAGTTTCGTGAATACAGCACCGAGCGTCTCGATCCCCAGCGAAAGCGGCGTCACATCGAGCAGTAGTACATCACTGACTTCACCGGCCAGCACACCACCCTGGATGGCCGCGCCCACGGCCACCACTTCGTCCGGGTTCACTCCTTTGTGCGGATCTCTCCCAAAGAGGTCCTTGACAAGTTCCTGAACTTTGGGTATCCGGGTTGATCCGCCCACCAGAATGACTTCGTCGATATCTCCCTTGCTGAGCCCTGAATCAGCCAGCGCCTGCTCACACGGCCCCACAGTACGCTGGATCAGGTCACCGATGAGCGATTCGATCTTCGCCCGGCTCAAGTTGATGTTTAGGTGCTTCGGGCCGCTGTCATCGGCGGTGATAAAGGGCAGGTTGATCTCGGTCTCCATGGTTGTAGAGAGCTCGCACTTGGCTTTCTCCGCCGCTTCCTTCAAGCGCTGTAGCGCCATGGGATCCCTACGAAGGTCGATCCCTTCTGCCTTTTTGAACTCGTCGGCGATCCAATCCATGACTAGCTGGTCGAAATCGTCACCCCCCAGGTGGGTGTCACCGTTGGTGGACTTCACTTCAAACACCCCTTCGCCCAAGTCGAGAATAGAAATGTCAAACGTACCCCCACCCAAGTCGTAGACCGCGATTTTCTGATCCTTCTTCTCTTCCAGCCCGTAGGCCAGAGAGGCCGCGGTGGGCTCGTTGATGATGCGCTTTACATTCAGACCGGCGATCTCACCTGCATCCTTGGTTGCCTGCCGCTGACTGTCATTGAAGTAGGCGGGTACTGTGATGACGGCATCGGTAACCTCCTCACCCAGATAGTCCTCCGCCGTCTGCTTCATCTTCTGCAGGATCATGGCCGAGATCTCGGGGGGACTGTACTCCTTGCCTCCCGCCAGAACCCGCACATCTCCCGCGTCCCCCTTCTTCACCTCGAAAGGCACCTCTTCACGTTCTGTGGCCACCTCATCGTAGGCGCGCCCCATGAAGCGCTTGATGCTGAATACCGTATTTGTAGGGTTTGTAATGGCCTGCCGCTTGGCGGCCTGTCCCACTAACCTTTCGCCACTTTTGGTGAACGCCACCACGCTCGGTGTCGTCCGGCCGCCCTCGGCGCTTGTTATGACGGTCGGCTCTCCACCTTCCATAACGGATACCGCCGAGTTGGTGGTACCAAGGTCAATTCCGATGATTTTCCCCATAAGATCTCCCTCGCTTCTTTTATGCTGGCTTTCTTTCTCAAACCAGCCCCCGCCCGCCCGGATCCGGCCGGGCGGGCGGGAACACTACTGCCTTACTTAACGTCGATCACGATCTCCCGCTCCTTGGCCTCCTCGGCCTTGGGCAGGGTCATCACCAGAACGCCCTCCTTGTGCTTAGCGTTGATCTTGGAAGCATCGACCGTCCGGGGCAATGTGAAAGAACGGGAGA
>JAUVWC010000257.1 GCA_030604325.1 Candidatus Zixiibacteriota bacterium
CGGCGTTGGTTCTCGCGGAATATCCTCGACGTAGCGCAGTGGCTACGTCTCCGGGTATTCCGCTCAACCGCCTGGCCATCCGGCGCCAGCGAAACCCTCGCTATCGTCGGTTTCTCCGACAGGCTCCCAGCGTGTGATTTCTGTGGATGAAATGATTTCTATGGATGGATAAAAACTCTCGAGTCCGGGTGCGGAGGACTTATGTCTGATTCCAGTGGAGAGGGTAGAAGGAGATTCTGGCAGTGGCTCACGATTGTGGGTTTTGTGGCTTCAGTCTGCTTCGGCCTCGTTTCCTACCTCAATGCGCCTGCCGCCTCGATCCTCAGGCCGGGCCGTCCGCTGCCTGATGTAGTGGTTACTACTTACGAGGGGAGGGAGAGCACCCTGGAGGCTGAGGCAGCAGATTATAGCCAGGTGCTGATTGTCACCCCGTCATGCGACAAATGTGACGACCAGATGATCGAACTGGTAGCTTCCGCGGAAGCCGAAGCCGGTGGTATGGGAAAGGGGCTTGAGGAGGTGATCATTCTGGTTATCCGGACGGATCTGATGCCCCGGGCAGGGTTTATGCCCGCTTTTCAGAGGGCGAGACAGCTGGGAGCTTATGCCTTGATAATCTCCCTGGAGGAAGCGCCCAAATTAGGGATATCTGAGCTTCCGGTAGTAGTCGAGCTGGATGCAGAGGGACTGATCGTTTCGGTCAGCTACCCACGAGATCAGCGGTAACTGGAGCCTGCCCGACATGCATCAACCGCCAGAGGGCGATGAGGAAGAGGGCGGTAGACAGGTTATGCGCGGCGCTGTACCAGCTGATATTACGGGGCAGGAAAGGCAGGCAGCCGCAGTCGCCTGAGCTGCCCAATATCGTCTCTATCGCCAGGATCACGCCGGTAAAGGCCCAGAACGCACCGCATGCAGGCAGGCCCCACTTCCGCCAGGTGGGAGTAGCCAGAAGACTCACGGCAACCACCGTTTCGAGGAAAAGGCTTGCCGCGGCGGGCAGGGCGGGCGGTAGGAAGCGGAGGGTGCCGTAGACGGTCATGGCCGTGCGGGTGGTATCCCAATCGGCCAGCTTGGTCACCACTCATGCCGCGAATATGAGTCCCATGATCACCGACACCACACGTGCCGCCCGCTCCCAGGGGAGCAGCGTCTGTCCCGTAGCTTCAGGCGGCGAACTGTTCATCGTCTCATCCATTTTGTCCTGTCCGTGATCGGAGAGGGAATCCCTAGCGGAACGCGTACCGTGAGCCCCGGCGGCTGGGTTTACGGTGGACCGCGTCCCCGAAACGAAGAACTTCCTCATATCTCCCCGGCGGCAGCGGACCCTCTTTTATTCCCTCGACGTCCTCGGCCAGCTCCCCGTAGGTGCGCGCCCCGCATAGCGCCACATCCACCGCGGGATGCATCAGGGCGAAACGGTAGCATTCGGGCGCGCTCATCCCCTGCTCGAATCCCAGATCCGGCCTCGGCTTCAGCAGATCCCCCCAGCGTGTAACAGTATAGGCGATGATCCCCGGCTTCGGGTCGGGCAGATGATCGAAGACCTCGGTCTCAGCGCCGCGGTGAGCGGCGTTGTAGCGGATCATTAAGACGTCGGGGCCCGGTTCGAGCTCTCTGACCAGGCGGGCCGCGAGCCTGCGGTTGTGAATGGAGAAGCCTACAGCCCTCACCCTCCCCGACTCTTTCAGTTCCTGCATCGCGTCCCAGACCGAGGGACGCAGGTAGAAGGGGTATTGGACCCAACCCATTAGGAAAACGTCGATCGTATCCAGTTCGAGCTCACGGGTGCACCTGTTCCAGTAGGCGCGGACGCGCCGGGCGGTGGGTATCCCCACGGCAGAGATGACAACCATCTCCTCCCGGTGGCCGGCCCTCACCAGGTGCCGCACCCCCTCGGCGGCGTCTTTCATCTTGGGAGTCACGAGGATGGTGTTCAGTCCCAGCTCGTGGAATGCCTGCTCAATACTGTCGGGCGGGATCCTGCCGCCGAAGGGCCCCTTTCTGCCGGCAAATGACCAGGCTGCATGGACCAGCCTGCTGGCCTTAATGCCGATATTGCCCAGCATCGCGGTGATTTCGGGATCGGTGTTCATCTCGTTCCCGTCGACAGGGTGCTCGATCTAGTGACGGGGAAGTTCTATGTCTACGAAATGCTCCCCCCCGCGGGTGGAGCCGATTCCCACGGTTATCGTGAGCTCCCTGGCCCCTTCCACCTTCACGTACCAGGTCACCATCCGCATCGGCACGTAGTTCTTCATCATTGAGCCCTCGAGCCAGCCCATACTGACCCGGTTCACCGTGCCGGCGGTCTCGGGCTGGGGCAGACGGCCACGTCCGCGGCCGCGTCCGAAGGAGGGCCGGCGGGGGTTGCCCTCCTCGTCCACCAGGCTCATGCCTTCCGGAAGGCGGATCTCGGCATAGTCTTCACTGACGATATGTATTTCTTTGGCCTGCTCGAGGGCGGTGGGCAGGCGCCCCTCGTTGCAGAACCAGCCGGTTACCTTGTAGACCGCCTGCAGCCCCGCGACCGTTTCCACCTTTGTTGCGGCCACCCGGGCCAGCGGCATCCACTCCATCTTCCGGACCGCCCACAGCACGTTCTTTCTGACTTCCTCCTCCAGCAGGGGTGGAGGGGGATTCTGGCGGAAAAACTTGGGGTTGAGACCGCCCACTTCCACCTCACCCAGTTCCGGGTGCCGGGCGCTGGTCCATGGCTGCACGTTGTAAGGAGCGGAGTATTCATTGGCGTGGCGGTAGCGCTCCTCCTCGCTCGTGCGGCCGTCGCCGTCGTAGTCTTTGCGGCCGCCGTTCCACAATTCGTCGCCGTACCATATAGAGCCATAGGCGAAGTAGCCGAAGTCGGGGCTGTGGCCGAAGAGGGGATTGCCACCGCCGTAGTCGCGGTAGACGTTCCCGTAGCGGGTGTAGCCGGTGATCTGGCTGCCCACCCGGTCATACTCCTTGTACCACGCCTCGTCGGCGGGGTGCATCAGCCGGTCGTCGCCCATGCTCGGGGGACGGAGCAG
>JAUVWC010000296.1 GCA_030604325.1 Candidatus Zixiibacteriota bacterium
CCGGTGCATACGGCATTCAGGTGCGGGGAGCGCTGCTGGTAGAAAGGATCGAGGGATGTTACTATAATGTAGTTGGATTTCCCCTCGTGCTGCTGCAGAAGTTATTGAGGGCGCGAGGGATCGATCCGGCCGGTTGGCTGGGTCCTGAACCGACGTGTCCTCACGATTCTTGATCCGGAACGACCACATGGGTGAAGCATCTTTACAAAGCTACGGGGCATGGATTAGGAAGAGACGCAAGGAGCGCGGTCTTTCCATCCGGCAGGTCTCCGAGGCGACCCGGATCGACGAGCAGTACCTGAAGGCACTGGAGGCAGGCAATATCGCCCTGCTGCCGGAACCGTACATGCGGGCATTTCTGAAGACCTATGCTTCTTTCCTGGGACTCGACCCTGAAGAGGCCATGCACCGGTTTGAAGCGTTCCTGAGGGAGCAGTCCGACCGCCTGGAGAGCGTCCGGGGATCGGTGCGGGAACGAGAAGTGCGACAGGCACGGCCTCAGGCGGTGGGACCGCCGATGGAAGAAATTGATGACGGTGCGGCATCGCTGCCCCAGATGCCAGAAGTATCCACGCGTTTCGGGATGTTGATTGCCGCCGCTATGCTTGTCTTCTTTGTGATAGTGGTCTATCTGGCAGTTCTCTTCACCGGCGGAGATGCGGGATCGAAACTCACCGGCCCCACGGGAGAGGATACGACCGAACCGCTGCAGCAGCCGGAGCAGGCGATTCCTTTACCTGAGAGTGCCGGGCCGGTCGTACCTGTCTCGGTGACGGCCGATACTTCCGTCAGGCAGCTCTTTCTGGCGAATGCAATGGAGGAGACCTGGATGGAGGCTATTGCGGACGGGGCTGCTGTCGTCAGCCAAATCGTGACCCGGGGTAATCAGGTGCGGATTACATTCCGCGATAGCCTGATGCTTAAGTTGGGAAAGAACCGTGGCATGCGCCTTTTCCTCAACGGCGAGGAGATCACTGATCTGGGGTCGCCCGGGAGGGTTCTGCGATTGGTGTTGACCCCTGCGGGTGTGGCCCATCGTCGCCTGACGTACCCTCCCGATTCGATTCCGGATATCTTGAATCGGCCTCCACCTTTGTGAGCCGCACCTATGTACAGGTAGCGCTGCCCCTTCCACTCCGGCAGACTTTCACCTACACCATACCTGAGGATTTCGCCGACGAAGTGGTCGTCGGCTCCGCCCTGCTGGTACCTTTTGGCCGACGCACCCTGATCGGTTATGCCGTTGGGCTGTCATCGGAGAAGGGTGCGGATGCTCCTCAGCGGCTAAAGGCGGTAGAGGAGGTTCTGGATCCGGGCCCTCTTTTCCCCCCCGACCTCCTAGAAGTAACCCACTGGATGGCAGATTACTATCTATGTGGATGGGGTGAAGTGCTCCGGGCGGCGGTGCCGGACAAAGCAGTTCGCCGGCGACGCTGCGCTGGTGATGTTAAAGATCTGCCTCCGCTGGAAGAGTTCGAGGTGGAAGGGGAGGAAGTGCATTATGCCCTGACAACTCAACAGGAGAAGGCACTCGAACCATTGAGAAGAGCGCTGCGTGAGGAGCGTTATCAGACGGCGGTGCTTCACGGGGTGACCAGCAGCGGCAAGACGGCAGTCTATGAGTCCCTGGTGGCAGAGGCGCTGGAACAGGGTCGGGATTCTATCGTCCTCGTGCCGGAGATATCCATTACTCCGCAGATGGTCCCTATTTTTCATTCACGCTTCGGTGCCAGTGTAGCTCTCTTCCACAGCCGCCTCAAAGCGAGCGATCGCCACACCCAATGGCGGAGAGTGCTCTCGGGCGAGGCGAAGGTCGTCATCGGACCGCGATCCGCCGTGCTGGCACCGGTGGGGAACCTGGGTGTTATCGTGGTGGATGAGGAGCATGAGCCCTCCTACAAACAGTCGGAGCCCGCCCCCCGTTACCATGCGCGTGATGTTGCTGTTTTCCGGGCCAAAGAAAGCGGTGCCGTGTGCGTCCTCGGCTCGGCGACGCCGAGTGCGGAATCTTACCGCAACGCCTTTGAATGAAAATACCTGCTGCTGGAGATGCAGGAACGGATCAGTTCCCGCCCCCTGCCAGAGATCCACCTCGTAGATATGTCCCGGGAGCCTAAACCGTGGGAGAGGGCTCGTGAAGGGGATGAAGCGGCGTCGGCTCCGGGTGCCGGTGGGGCGACTATCTTCAGCCGCGCTCTGGAAGAAGCGTTGGCAGAGAGGCTGGATCGCGGGGAGCAGTCCCTTCTCTTCCTCAATCGACGTGGGTTCAGCCCGGCGCTTACATGCAGGAACTGTGGCCATGCTGAGGAGTGCGCGAACTGTAGCGTGGCCATGACCTACCACAGGCTGGAAGGGCATCTGCGCTGCCACTACTGTGGGGCTGTGCGTCAGCCTCCGGAGAGCTGTGCCGAATGTGGCAGTACCCACCTGCGATATCAGGGATTGGGCACACAGCGGGTGGAGACCGCGCTTACCGAACGGTTTCCACAGGCGCACGTGTTGCGCATGGATTCCGATTCCACCCGCAAGCGGGGCAGCCAC
>JAUVWC010000259.1 GCA_030604325.1 Candidatus Zixiibacteriota bacterium
CTGTTTCTGGCTCGTGTACTCGCGCGGGTAGAACCAGAACATGGCCGGAAGTCTCGTACCCTCGACGTAATCGGGGGGCAGTGTGACGTTGACCCAGAACTCGATGCCGTCAGCCCTGGTAACGCGGATCCGCTCACGAATGCAGTTGGTGATCTCGGGCGAGTGATCCACGTTATTAGTCATCTTCCGCATCTCGCCCGTCTCCACGTTCAGCAGGTAGGAGTCGGCCACCTGCGTCGGGGATTGACGGGATATCATCAGGAAGTTGATGTCGTCGTCCATGACCTGAAGTACCCGGTCGGAGTGGTCCTCCGACCCAACCCAGAGCGTGTCCTTCTCGCCTGTCCTGATCTCCACCCTGTGGATGAAGGCCTGTGGGGCATTCTCCTGCCAATCCTCGTGGTACTTCGTGCCCGAGAGGTGAACGGAGCCGCCGTCGCTCGACATGCGCACCACCGATGGTCCCAGTGGTCCCCGCTTGGTCATCAGCCTGCCCGGATTCTTGTAGAAGTCGCTGGTTCGCCACTCGTAGATCATGTACTTCGTTTCGGGATCATCCAGGTAGACTGCGTAGAGTTTGGAAGTTCCGCCTCTGTCATCGCCCGCTGCCTGGCGTGCGCCGCCGAATCTACCCCCACCACCTGCGCCCTCGGTGATGAACAGAATCTGGCAGTCGGCCGAATAGGAAACACTGCCCATCCGGTCTTCCTGCTCGTAGATCACCTTGACACTAAGGCTGTCGAAGGGCGCCAGCCACTGCATCACCCGGTCCTTGCGAGGTTCCTCCTCTTCCTCTTCCTCCGCCTGCTCTTCTGCCTCCTCTTCCCCCCTCTGCCTCTTCTCACGGGGCTCAAGCTGCAGGAAGCTCATTCCCTCACCATCGGGTCGCCAGGCCAGGTTCCTCTTGTCCGCATCTCTATCGCCGTCACGGTCCTGATCACCACTGGTGCCGGTCCGCAATTCTCTTTTATCCAGTTCGGTCAGGACATTGCCCTCAATATCCCAGATCTCCTCCACGCTGCCGAAATTGCTCACCGGCACGATATAGGAGAAAGGCTTCTGCATGGTGGTTACACGCATGTACTGTCCGTCGGGGGCCATATCGAGGCGCTGCAACATGCCGGGATCCCCGATCTTCTGCACCCGGCGGTTGCCGACGTTGATCAGAGCCAGCTGGCCGGTGATGTAATACTCGAGGAGTGCTTTCTCGTAGGGACTTTCCAGCAGGCTGGCGTAGACGCGCAGGCTGTTTTTCCCCTCCTCGGTCAACCGCACCATGGGGTGCTGCGGCACGGCCGCCTCACGGGGCTCTTCGCCGCGGTCATCGGGTACGAGGACCGTCAGGATGTTCTGCCCGTCGGCCGTCCACTCGAACGAGCTGACGCGGGTCGTCATCACAGGTGTGCGACGGGGTGTGATCTGACGTGCCCGCCCGGAAGCTATATCGTAGACCCAGATATGTGTCGCGTCATCGGAGTGCGCGAAATAGGCGAGCTTCGAGCCGTCGGGAGACCAGGAAGGGCTGCTCACCCTGGCTCCTCTGGGCGGGTCTATCCGGACAGTGTTGCCCGCTTCCCAATCGATGAGTTCGAAACCTATCTGTGTACGAGTCGTATGGCTGCGACTGCGATTCGCCTCCGGATCGATCTGTATGCCCCCCAGCCGGTAGAAAGGCTTGGCGAAAACCGCAATCGACGGCAGCCCGTCGCTCAGCGTGCGAAGGAAGTACTTGCCATCGGGGCTCCGGTTGCTGAGTGAGACATTCTCGTGACGGGGGGCGAGAACCACCCCGGCTATCTCCTCCGGCGGTCGGAGGTACGCTTCACTCGTGAGGATGTCCTCTACCTCTTCCTGGGCCAGCACAGGCAGGTTGAAGACCGCCAGCAGAAAGGCGCCGAGCAGCAAGTGGTAGGTGGTTCGTGTAAGGAGCACACGATTCATGGAAAGCTCTCCTTGCTTTGTTGACATGCGGATCAGGCCGCGGCAACAAGAAGCGCGGCTAGTAGCGCTCTAGTCTATAGCCAGCTCCGTTCTCGATACCAGTCTATTGATCGTTTGATCCCGTCTTCAAAATCCACTCGTGGAGTGAACCCGAAATCCCTCTCCGCCTTCGAACCATCGTAGATCCAGTACGAGTCCCTGAGATTCTTGAGCCGCTCTCTCGATATCAAGGGTTGAGTCCTCGTGACGAACGCGGCCGTCTCCATGATAGAAGCAATAGCGATGAGAACCGGGTGAGGCACCGGCACCAGGAAGCCGGAAACGTCGAGATGCCGGGCAACAGCCTCGGCAATCTCCCTCCACGAGTAAGCCTGTCCATCGGTTAGATAGTAAGTATTCCCAATCGTCTTCTCACTGGCGGCGGCCATCTCGACACCCCTTACGATGTCCTCCACAAAGCATATGCTGGTCTGCTTATCCCCGTTGCCCAGCAGGGGTAATATCCTCCGCTTGATAATCTTGAACACTGAATAGAGGTTTTCCTCCCTCGGTCCGAGGATATTGGGAGGGCGGATGATCACACAGGGAATCTCCGACATATGCTCGGCCACCGCTTCCTCACCCAGCAGCTTGGTCCTGCCGTAGTCGGACACGGGCCTGCACTCATCTTCCTCGGTCTGGATCCTGGCGGCGGCGGTCGGTCCCGCCGCCGACATGCTCGATATGTAGATGAATCTCTTCAGGCCGGGACTGTGCGCGATGCATGCTTCGATAAGATTCCTCGTACCCACATAGTTCGCCTCGTAATAGGTATCCCAGTCGGGCGCTTTGATCTTGCCGGCGAGATGAAATATGTAGTCGTGATCCCTAACCGCTCGATCCAGCGACTGTCTGTCCCGGCAGTCCCCGTATACGAAAGTGACATCCAGATCCTCTATCCATCTCAGGTTGCTCGTCTCTCTCACCAGGCAGGAAACCTGGTAGTGCCTGGTGAGGAGGTATTCCACCAGGTGAGATCCGACGAACCCGTTACTGCCGGTAACGAGCGCCTTTACCTTATCCATCCGTGTTGCCTGTACCAGTCGAC
>JAUVWC010000092.1 GCA_030604325.1 Candidatus Zixiibacteriota bacterium
CGGCCGGGGTGCCGGGGCGGGCGGAATACTTGAAGCTGAAAGCCTGCGCGTATCCCACGGCATCAACGATGCGCAGCGTGTCCTCGAACTCGGCTTCGGTCTCGCCCGGAAAGCCGACGATGATGCTGGTGCGCAGGGCGACGGCTTGAATGCGCTCCCGGATGCTGGCCAACAACTCTAGAAGAGCCTGCCGCCCCATGGGGCGGCCCATCGCCTTCAGGATACGCTCCGATCCATGCTGGACAGGAATGTCGAGGTAGGGGACCACCTGCGGCGTTTCCGCCATGGCGTCCAGCAGATCGCCGGTCACGCGGGAGGGATAGGTATACATCAGGCGCAGCCACTCCAGCCCCTCGACCTCAGTGCCGAGGCGACGGATCAGCCCGGCCAGCCGGACACTGCCGCCACCGGACGCCGGTGCCAGATCAGCCCCATAGTGGGTCGTGTCCTGGGCGACAAGGATGAGCTCGCGAACCCCTCCGCCCACCAGCTCTACGGCCTCGGCCACCAGCTCATCCGGTGCGATGGAGTGCGTCCTGCCGCGCATGAGGGGAATCGAGCAGAAGGTGCAGGGATTGCTGCATCCCTCGGCGATCTTCATGTAGGCGTAGTGGCGGGGAGTAGTGAGTAGCCTGGCAGCGGTTATATGCCTGTCTTGTGGTTTGCCGCCGTCGGGAGTGCGGCCCCAGCCGGCCGCCAGCCGGCAGCACAGGTCCAGCACCCCTTCCGGCTCGACAAGCCCGAGGAAGTGATCCACCTCGGGAAGCTCCGCCTGCAGCTCTTCCAGGTAGCGAACGGGTAGGCAGCCGGCTACTACGAGCGCCCGCATACGGCCGGTGTGCTTCAACTCCACCGTGTTCAGGATCTCCTCAACCGACTCCTCCCGGGCGGCCTCGATGAATCCGCACGTATTCACTACCACGATATCCGCCTCGGCCGGATCGAGGCTGACCGCAAAGCCCTGCCGCACAAGTGCACCCATCGCTTTTTCTGAATCTACCACGTTTTTGGCGCACCCCAGGGTGACGAACGCCACGGAGAACGGCTGCCGGTTGGAGGAGGATTGTGTCACGATAAAAAAGTGTAGGTTATTAGGTTATGTAGTAGCCACCTGCGGCATGGTTTCATCGGCGGTCGGGTGGGGACCGAACAGCAAGATGAGCTGCTCGCGCAGCGATGAGGCATCCAGATTACGCACGAGCCGCCCCCCGACAGCCAGGCTCACGATGCTTGTCTCCTCGCTCACCACGACTACCACCGCGTCGGATTCCTCGCTCATACCGACGGCGGCACGGTGGCGGGTGCCCAGGCCGGGCTCCAGCCTCCTGCTCTGGTTCAAGGGAAGCAGGCACGAGGCGGCCACTATCAACCCGTTCTGGATCACCACCGCACCGTCGTGAAGCGGTGACTTGGGGAAGAAGATCGTTTCCAGCAGCGAGGAGCTCAGTTCCGCCTCCATCTTCACCCCCGTCTCCACGATCCCCTTGAGTCCCACCTCACGCACCAGAACGATCAGCGCTCCAATGCCCTTGCGGCTCATGCGCTCCACCGCTGTGCACACCTCATCCACGACCTGCGGCTCCTCAACCTTGAGGAAGTAGCGCACGATCCGGCCCTGGCCCAGAATGACCAGGATCCGCCTCAGCTCCGGCTGGAAAATGATCACGAAGGCGATCAGCCATACCGCCTGGAAGTTTTCGATCAGCCATCTGAGGGTACCGAGCTGAAATATCTGCGCCATGAAGGCGAGCAGGAAGAGGATGAGAAGACCGAGGATCATGGGCACGGCACGGGTGCCGCGTAACATCTGCAGGAGCTTGTAAAAGATGAACGCCACCAGAAAGATGTCGACGACGTCCCACAGGGTGATGGTCAGGAAGCTGATATTGAACAGCGTCATGAAACACGGTCCTCGACGAGGGCCCCTCGGATCTCGTCCACTGTATCCAGCGCGCGCCGCATCTCTCCTACATCGTGTACGCGCAGGATCTGTACACCCTGGTATGCCAGAATAGCACATGCGGCAGCAGTGGCCATCAGCCGTTCTTCCGCCGGCTTGTCCGATGGCCCTGATGTGTGCAGCTTGCGTGACGGTCCCACCAGCAGAGGATAGCCCAGGCAGTGGAACTCAGCTACGCGCCGGTATAATTCGAAGTTGTGCTGGCGGCGTTTGCCGAATCCCAGACCCGGATCCGCCACAATACGTGCGGGTTCAATACCCGCTGCACGGGCCGCCGCGGCCCGCGAGGCCAGAAACGCGTAGATCTCTCCCACCAGATCGTCGTAGCGGGGATCGACCTGCATGGTCGCCGCAACACCCTTGCGGTGCATCAGCACGACTCCGGCGCCGCTTTCTGCCACAAGCGGCAGCATCCGGGGGTCCCCCGTGCCCGCCGTGATGTCGTTTACCACCACCGCGCCGGCCTCCAGCGCCGCACGTGCCACCTCGGCCTTGGTAGTGTCTACCGAGATGGGAAGCCCGGTCCGGGCGACAGCCAGCTCGACGGCGGGTACAACCCGCTCTACTTCCACTTCGGCCGGCAGCGGCTCCGCCCCGGGACTGGTCGACTCGCCGCCTATATCGATGATATCCGCCCCCTCATGGGTCGCCGCCTCGACCGCCGCCCCGACCTTCTCCAGGCCTTGGGCGCGGCTGCCGGCGTAGAAGGAATCGGGCGTAACGTTGACCACAGCCATCAGGCGTGTTCCCTCCCGGAGGGAAATGCGCTCTCTGCCCACCTGCCAGTATCGGGGGGTCTCCAGCCCCGTCCCGAAGCGTACTGCCGCCCGCGCTTGTTCTGTCTCGGTTCCTAAACGCTCGAGCCACGTGAGCAGGCCGTCGGCCGGTCCGAAGACGACCAGACCCCGTCCCGGCCGGCCACGCCGCAGCAGCGGCGCGGGAAGATTTGTCCCCCACATGACGGGTGGAACCGGTTCCGACCACCCGAGTGCCACGCCACTATCAGTCGAACCATCGGGCCGGCCGCTGCGAGGAAGCGCACTGAACGGGCCGGGCCACGTACCGCCATCTCCCACCCGCTCCAGTTCGACGCCGGCCTCTTCGATGTTGGATGGCCAGAGCAGTCGCGGCGAGCCGACCTCAGCAATCAACGCCCGCCTCCATATATCAGACTGAGGGCCTCAAGGCGTGTGGCCTCTTTGCGCAGACCCCCCCGCATGGCGGAGGTCACGATCCTCGTGCCCGGCTTCTGCACACCCCGCATCGTCAGGCAGAGATGTTCGGCCTCAATCAGCACCAGCACACCCAGCGGCTCCAGGGTCCTCATGAGGGTGTCGCACACCTCGGTGGTCAGGCGCTCCTGGAGCTGAGGGCGGTGGGCGGCGCTCTCGATCATCCTCACCAGGTTCGACAGGCCCGTAATCCGGTTGCCGGCGGGGATATACGCCAGATGCGCCTTCCCGAAAAAAGGGAGCAGGTGGTGCTCACATATCGAATAGAAAGGGATATCCTTCACGATGATCATCTCATCGTGGTTTTGAACCTCGTAGATGTGGATCTCCTCCTCGATCGGGTGTCCCAAGCCGCTGAACAGTTCTTTGTACGCATCGGCGACCCGCTCCGGCGTGCTCACCAGGCCCAGGCGATCCGTATCTTCACCAATCCCTTCAAGGATCAGCCGAACACCTTCGATAATCTTCCCGCGATCCACGCTCAGTTTTCCTCTTTCACCTTCTCATCGGATGTCTTAGCAGGCTGTTCCGGCTCTCCCGGTTCCCGACCCAGCGGCTTGCCCTCGATGGCCAGGTCGATCTCGGGACCGGAGAGGATTTCGTATTCCAATAGTGTCTCGGCCAGGTTCTTCAGGTCCTCCTCGTTCTCCTCCAGCAGCCGGTCCACCTCCTCCTCGCACGTTTCGACGATCCGCCTCACCTCGTCGTCGATCAGCTCCGCGGTCTTTTCGGATCGCTCCTTATTCCTGGCTATCGCTCTTCCAAGGAAAATTTCCTCCTGCTCCTCGCCAAAGTTGAGGGGCCCCAGCCGCTCGCTCATCCCCCACTCCTGAACCATCTTGCGGGCGATCTCGGTTGCTTGCAGGATATCGTTGCCCGCCCCGGAAGTCAGGTTCCCGAAGATGAGTTTCTCCGCGCTTCTGCCGGCCATCAGATGCTTGATGACACCGAGAAGGTAATCCTTCGAGAGGAGGTGCCGCTCGTCGATGGGCAGGTAGTGGGTTGTTCCCAGTGTGCGCCCGCGCGGGATGATCGTCACCTTGTGTACGAGATCGGAGCCGGGTACCAGCTTGCCTACCATGGCATGTCCCGCTTCGTGGTAGGCGATCCTCCTCTTCTCCTCGTCGCTGATGACCATGCTCTTGCGCTCGGCCCCCATCATCACCTTGTCCTTGGACTCTTCGATATCGGCCATGGTCACTTTGTCGCGGTTGAAGCGGGCCGCCAGCAGCGCCGATTCGTTTACCAGGTTAGCCAGGTCGGCGCCGGAGAGACCGGGGGTGGTTTTAGCCACCAGCTTCAGGTCGACATCTCCCTCCAGCGGGATGTTCCGCGTGTGGACCCGCAAGATTCCCTCCCGGCCCTTCACGTCGGGCAGGTCGATGACCACCTGCCTGTCGAAGCGCCCCGGTCGCAGCAGCGCCGGGTCGAGAACATCGGGGCGGTTGGTGGCCGAGATCAGTATGACCCCTTCGTTCGACTCGAAGCCGTCCATCTCCACCAGCAGCTGATTGAGTGTCTGCTCGCGTTCATCGTGGCCGCCACCCAGACCGGCCCCCCGGTGGCGTCCCACCGCATCGAGCTCGTCGATGAAGATTATGCACGGAGCGTTCTGTTTTCCCTGATCGAACAGATCGCGCACACGGCTGGCACCCACACCCACGAACATCTCCACGAAATCGGAGCCGGCGAGGTTGTAGAAGGGCACCCCCGCCTCGCCCGCCACCGCTCTCGCCATCAGTGTTTTACCGGTTCCGGGCGGGCCGAGCAGCAACACACCCTTCGGGATCCGGCCGCCCAGCTTCTGGAACTTCGCCGGGTCCTTAAGGAAGTCGATGATCTCCTGCAATTCCTGCTTAGCCTCATCGGCGCCGGCCACGTCGTTGAAAGTGACCTGCACTTTACCGCCTGTCAGCAGCTTCGCGCGGCTTTTACCGAACGAGAAGATCCCCCGCTGCCCCCCCTGCATCTGGCGCATCATGAAGATCCAGAGGAAGATGAGGAACAGCCACGGCAGGCTGGTGATCAGGATCTGCATTAACGGGGTCGAAGACTTCTCGAAGGAGAATTCGACACCCTTGTCCGACCAGCTGGACAGTATCTCCCGGTCGATCAGCCCCTCGAGTACGGTGAACCGGAACTCATGAAAGGAGCGAACAGTCCCACCCACTTCCCTGGAGATCGGGTTCCTGAATTTGCCCTGCACCCTCGTGTTGTCGATCACCGTGACCTCGGCAATCGCACCCTGTTCGAGATAAGCTTCGAATTCGCTATAGGAGATCTTCACCTGGCCGCCGGTCTGGGTAAGCAGCAGCTGGTAACCGATTAAACCAAGCAGGAATAAGATCGCCCAGAAGGCCAGTGTTCTGCTTGCTCCAGTCAACCGGCCCTTAGGCGGCTGGGGTCCCTCTTCACCCCCGGGGCGGTTCCTGCGGTCCCCCGATCTGGGTGGGGGTGGTGGAATTCGATCGCGCTTCCGACCGGCAGGCGGCGTCTTATCGCTCATGGTTCTCCTCGCTCGACCTCGTCGGCACCGGGAAGGGTTGCCACATATGGAAGGTGGCGGTAACGCTCAGCGTAGTCCAGCCCATAGCCGACGACAAAGACGGGAGGTATGTTAAACCCGACATAATCCACGTGGGGAAGACCTTCTTCTTCCACACCCTCCTTCTTAAGCAGGGAGATGATCCGGATCGAGGCCGGCCTGCGCCGGCGGAGGACATCCAGCAGGAACCGGATCGTTGTCCCCGTATCCACGATGTCCTCCACGATCAGCAGGTGACGGCCCTCAACCTCATGTTGCAGATCTTTCGTAATCTCCACCTTCCCCGATGAGGTCCTGCTGTCTCCATAGGAGGACACTGCAATGAAATCGATCTCATGGGGCAC
>JAUVWC010000140.1 GCA_030604325.1 Candidatus Zixiibacteriota bacterium
GCACTTTTGGCGGGCCGCTTCGATCAGTTTCTCCAGCGTCAGCCGGGCGTCGCTGGCATCGGTATGGGTGTGCAGCTCGCCCTTGATATCGGAGTCGTCGATCAGAGCGGGAAGCTTCCCCTCCATGGCCGCCTCTATCTCGCCGCTGTCCTCCCGCAGCTCGGGAGCGATCCAGGGCAGGCCGAGCGTTTCGAAACACTCCTCTTCCGTGGCTGCACTCAGCCGCTTGCCGGCCTTCGGGCTGCTTTCCTTCTCCTTCCCAGCCTCCCCGTCCAGCCCGGATACGTCGAAGATGCCGTATTCGTTGATCTTCAGCCCCTTCTTGAGCGCCATCTCGCGCAGCCGGATGTTGTGCTCCTTGCTGCCGGTGAAGTGCATAAGGGCGGCGCCGAAGGCCTCCGGGTCGACCACCCGCAGATCGATCTGCAGATCGTCGCGGGTACGGATGCTTGATTTGGTGTTTCCCCGGGCCAGTACTTTGTCTGCCAGCTGGTGGTTGACGAACGTGTCCATGACGACTTCCGGAGCAGTGGAGCCGATAACTATATCCACGTCACCCACGGTCTCCTTCATACGGCGCAGGCTGCCGGCGGGGCTGATCCGGTCGACTTCGTCCAGCGCTGCCAGCGCTTCGAGAAATGCATCGGCGTAGGGGATGGCGAGACCTACAGGTATCCGTTCAGAGGCACGCCGCACGAACGCGATTCCCTCCATTATGTTCTGCTGGCTCTTGGGGCCGAAGCCCTTCAATGCGGCTACCGCTTCCTTACGGCAGGCCGCCTCCAGCTCGTCCAGGCTCTCTATCCCCAGCTCCCGGTGGAGTTTAAGCGTGTTTTTTGGGCCCAGACCGGGGATGCGGGTCATTTCGATCAGGATCTGCGGCACGGCCTCCTTCAGTTCCTGGTACTCTGCATTCGCTCCCCTCTCGAGATACTCGTCAATTTTTGCCGCCAGGTCCTTTCCTATGCCGTGGATCTCCACCAGGGTTCCCTCCTTGGCCAGAAGGGCGACATCCTTATCCAGTGCCTCGAGGGCCTGGGCCGCCCGGCTGTAGGCGCGCACACGGAAGGGATTCGCCTCCTGTAGTTCCAGCAGGAGGGAGATTTCGGCAAACAGCCGTGCTAGTTGGACGTTAGTAGACATATGACTAATATAGCCTACATGGCCGTACAGCGAAGAAACCAGACTTGTTTCCTGCTGGCGATAATCCCGGTGGTCTTTATGACGGGACTGCCGAGCTCTACGGTCATCTCTTCAAATCCGGGCCGTCGGGATGAGGCCGGCCCGCCTCAGGGTGCCTGGCATGTAACCTATTTAGTCCGTCCTTCGCTGGAGAACGGCAGTGTCGGTATCACCGCGGTGTTGGTGGGGGATATAGGAAGCGGGGTTGTGTGGCGGCATGCCGGTATCCGCTCGCGGCGCTCAACCCAGTCGCGGCCGGAAGCCCAGGACGGATTCGGCCAGGCGCTCCGGGTGGCCGTCCACCCGCAGGGATGGACGATCACGGGGGGAAGCGGAGGCGGTATGCAGCTTTCGTACGAGGTCACCGCCCCGGGGCCCGAGCCGGTGGGTGCCGGAGGGGTCGGTATCGGTTCCGAAGCTGTATACGCCCCCGGCAAGGAGCTGTTCATCATTCCCGATCCTGCCCTGTCCGGCGGTTCATCAACTTCGCGGGATGAACCTTTCCGTCGGGCGGACGTGATTGTCGAAGTGATCTTCGATGTCCCCATTTCGTGGAGGATCGTGGTGCCGTGGGAGGGTTACGGCCGCAGCTACCACCCTACGGATCCCAGTGCGCTCTGGTCGTCCGTGCTCGCTGTGGGGGATTTCCGCCGGCAGAGCATCGAGGTGGCCGGCATGATCGTGACCGCCGGGATTCAGGGGCGCCGGCCCAGCCTTGATTCCACCTTTATCGAGGTCGCTCGCAGGGTCCTGCTTGCCGGACAGCAGATCTTCGGGGCTCCTGTAGGAAGCCGCCTGACGATACTGCTTCCCGAAGTGGCCGTTGGAGGGGAGCCGACTCTCAGGCTGGGAGCCAGTCTGGCTCTGGCCTGGCATCGCGAGGTGGAATTTCCGGAGGATGTCGGCGCCCTGCATCAGCTCGCCCGCGAGCTGCTGCGGCTGTGGCAGAGTGATACCCATACCGCTCCCCACTGGTTTGCCGAGGGAGCCACCGACTACCTGGCCTGGCTGGTTCTGCTGCGTGAGAATCTGATCGAGAGAGAAAGCTTCCGCCAGCAGCTGCTCATGACAGAACAGAGGTATCTGGCCCATCCCCGGGCCGGGGAGTGGACCTTCTCGCAGGAGGAGGCCCGCAGCGCCGAGCTGGCCGAGACCGGAACTGGCACGCAGGCTCTAACAAGCCTGGCCCGGACCCGTGGAGTAGTGGTGGCGCTGACGCTGGATGCGACCATCGCCCGGCTGACCGGAGGAGAGCGCCGCTTAACCGATCTGATGGGGATGATTTACCGCTGGAGCTCCTCGACCGGGGCCCCCGTAGTGGTGACGCGTAATGCCGACATTATGGCCGTGTGTGCCGCCGTCACCGGCGGGGATTACCTGGACGATTTCTTCCAGAGGCTGGTCTTCTCCACCGAACCGCCTCCTACCGCCGCCGCACTGGCCGACATAATGAGCCGCGAAGAGGGACGTTAGGCCGCTATCACAGCCTTCAATCAGTGGACAATACGCCCTCCCACGACGGTGAGGGTGACCGGCGTGGTGAGCCACTGCCGCGGTTCAAGCGAAAAGAGATCCCGTTCGAAAACCGTAAAGTCGGCCAGGTATCCGTCGGCCAGTTTGCCTTTGACGTCCTCCATGCCCTCGGCGAATGCACTGCCCAGTGTATAGGCGGTGATGGCCTGCTCGAGGCTAACTCGCTCCTCGGGGAACCAGCCCCCTTCGGGGCCTCCTTCCGGGAATTCGCGGGTGACCGCAGCGTAGAGTCCCAGGCGGGGATCGAGCGGCTCCACGAACCAGTCGGTTCCGAAAGCAGTGTGCACTCCTGCCCTGATAAAGCTGCCCACCCGGTACGCGTTGCGGCACCGCGTTCTCCCGATGCGCCTCTCCGCCCAGCGCATGTCGTCGATGGCATGGCTCGGCTGGATCGAGGCGATGATCCCCAGCTCGAGGAAGCGCCTCAGGTCTTCGTCCCGCAGCACCTGGGCGTGTTCGATACGATGCCGCCGCGGATTTTTACGCCCGCTGTTGGCCCCTATCGCCTCGGCGAAGGCATCCAGCACCACGGCGCCCGCCCGGTCCCCGATGGCGTGGCAGGCGATGTTGAGGCCGAGCCCATCGGCTTGGCGGATCAGCCGGTGCAGCTCTTCTTCGCTCATCATGGCCAGGCCGCTGGTGGTGGGATCATCGGCGTACGGCTCAAAGAACCAGGCGCTTCCGGCCCCCATGCTGCCGTCGGCGAATATCTTCACCGGTCCTCGCCGCAGCCACATGTCGCCTGAGGGACCTCTTATTCCAGCCTCCGCCAGCTCGTTCTGATAAGAAATGGGATACCAGGCGTTGATCCGTGCGGTGAGCATCCCCTCCGCACGGAGCTGCTCGTAGACGCGGTAGATCTGCGGATCGGTATTGTCCTGAATGCTGGTCACCCCCAGCTCGGCGGCGTGGGCGAGGGCCGCCTCCATCGCCCACCTGATCTCGGCATCCTCCGCGTCCGGTATAACCCGTTGTACCAGCTCCCGGGCGGCGTCGATGAGAATGCCGGTGGCCTCGCCGCTGCCGGGGTCGCGTACGATCGTTCCCCCTTCCGGGTCCGGGGTCTCCCGCGTAATGCCGGCCAGCTCGAGAGCGAGGGAGTTCGCTAGGCTGATATGCCCATCGAGGCGGGTGACGAACACCGGATGATGCGGGCTTACCGCATCTATCAGTTCCTTCGTCGGGTGTCGCTGGCTGGGCCAGGCCTCGTGGTCCCAGTTGCCTTTCCGCACCCAGGTTCCCGCGGACAGGTCCTGGACGTAGGCGGCGATGCGGTCGCGGAACTCATTTTCGTCCTGCGCATCACGCAGTTGAACACTGGCCAGGCTCTCGCCTCCATCCAGCATGTGGACGTGCGCATCATTGAATCCCGGCACCGCCAGACCCCCCGGTCGGCGCACGACCTCGGTCCCCTCCCCGATCAGGGACGTTATTTCCTCCTCGGTGCCGATCCGCGCGATCAGTCCATCCCTGACAGCGATGGCTTCCGCCCATGGATTCGTCTCGTCGGCGGTGAAGATCCGGGCCTCGAGCAGTACCAGGTCTGCGGTCCCCGGGCCCGACCGACCGCAGCCTGTCAGAGCTGTTGCCGCCATCACCACTGCTCCCATTTTCAGTAAACAGTTCACTTCAGCGTGCCGTCCTTTCCTCGTGCCAGAACTGTGCCTATACTTGCATGCCCGTGGCCCTTCCGGCAACACCATCCTCCCTGAAGGGAGCTATCGACAATGACCGGACGACCGGTGCCAAAGTGGTGCGGTAATCGGCCTCTACGGCCGCTTTGGCATGCCGTGGTCCTCTGTATCTCCCTGCTGGTCTGGAGCGTTCCCGGATCAGCTCTGGCCCAGTACCGGGGAGGCCGCGAGCCTCCCGAAGAGAACTATCTTCAGCGGACCGGCATCCTGTATGTGCACGGCGGTGCGTTCTTTGCCCGGCCGGTACGTGACTTCCGGCACCCGACCGGTGGAGCCGCCTCCACCGGGATAGGCTGGAAGGTCGATATCGGAGCCTGGATGTCGCCTAACGTAACGTTTGGATTCGAGTACGGGGGCTTCGACAACGACCGCTAC
>JAUVWC010000305.1 GCA_030604325.1 Candidatus Zixiibacteriota bacterium
CACAAGCGCCAGCAGCCCGAGCTGTATGAAGGGCAGAACGCGCAGGCGGCGAACCGAGGGAGGATCACCGTAGTGGAAGATCTGCGCCGCCCCCGGCGCCTCCAGCGGAATCGGCTCGAACTGCCGGTCGAAGACCCGCACACGGGCGGCGATGCGTGCCAGCGTGCTGGCGTTAACACTGTCCGCCTCCACCCCCACTCCCCGCCAGGCGAGCGGGGTGCCGAAGGTATCGGTCACCACGTAAGGGAAATCGTACTGGGCTATGAGCTGGCTGAAGGCGATATCGAGCTGGGTGCTCGAAGCGGTCGTATCGGTGGCCACGAAGCTGATCAGTTCCGCGTACGAACGGGTGAAGCGCCGGGTCTCTTCCCTGAGCCGCTCTACCTGCCGACTGCTGTAGGCCAGGCTCAGGGCGACGGCAGCAGCGGCGACCAGCAGGGCCAGGGCCTGCCGCCAGAAGACCATCCTGCCTCCTCTCCCGCCAGCCCTAGCCATGGCGCAGGGAGCTGAGCAGCGAGGTACCTCCCATGTAGGGACGCAGCGGCTCCGGCACAATCACACTACCCTCGTCCGTCTGGTTAGACTCGAGAAGTGCGACTACAAGACGGGGCACGGCCACCCCGCTTGCATTCAGGGTGTGCACGTAGGCCACCTTACCGTCGGAGCTGCGGCGGTAGCGTATGTCCGAGCGCCGTGCCTGGAAATCCCCAAAGTTGCTGCAGGAGGAGACTTCCAGCCAACGCTTCGAGGCGGGTGCCCACAGCTCGAGGTCCCAGCAGCGCTGGGCGGCGAAAGAAAGGTCACCGGTGCACAACTCCACCACCCGGAAGTGCAGCCCCAGACGCTCCAGAATCCCGCGAGCGTGCTCCAGCATCAGCCGGTGCTCCGCCTCGCTAGTCTCGGGCGAGCAGAAACGCACCAGCTCCACCTTGTCGAACTGGTGCACTCGTATCAGGCCGCGAGTATCGGCGCCATGGGCCCCTGCCTCCCGCCGGAAGCAGACGCTGTAGGCGGCGTAGGCGATAGGCAGGTCGGCTTCGCGCAGGATCGTCTCCCGGTGGATATTCGTGACAGGAACCTCGGCGGTCGGGATCAGGAAGAGGTCCTCCTTCTCCACCAGATACATATCATCTTCCAGTTTGGGCAGCTGGCCGGTGCCCACCATACATTCGCGGCGCACAAGCACGGGCGGCCATACCTCCCGGTAGCCGTTCAGGCCGGTATGGTGCTCGAGCATGAAGTTTATCAGTCCCCGCACCAGCCGGGCGCCGTCACCGGTGAAGAGGGAGAAACCGGTACCGGCGATGCGTCTCGCTGCTTCGAAATCCACGAGCCCCAGGTTCGTGGCGAGTTCGATATGATCGAGGAGGGGATAGTCGAAGACGGGAGGCTCACCCCACGTCTCCACGACCAGGTTTTCCTCAGGTGAGGCGCCGACGGGGGCGTTCGGATCGGGCAGGTTGGGCAGGACACACATCTCCTTATCCAGCCGCTCCTGCAGCTGAGAGAGACCGTCATCAAGTTCCTTGATCTGGTCGGAGAGGATGCGCGTGGCGGCGATCGCCTCCGAGGCGTCCTGGTCCGCCCTCTTCAGCTCGGCGATCTGTTTGCTGGCCGAGTTGCGCTGCTGTTTCAGTTCGTCGGTGGCGGCGATCAGCCTGCGGCGTTCGACATCCAGCGCCACCAGGGCATCGACTTCGACTTCGTAACCCTTGGCGGCCACACCCTCTGCCAGTCTATCCGGATCGTTTCGGATGAGCCGTGGATCCAGCATCCTTCGTCACAATCCCCTCTCAGAGTTGGCGCCGCAACGGTAGAGCCCGTGTTCCTCAATGTAGTCGGCTACAGCCGGAGGCACCAGGTAACGGATGCTCCGGCCGGAGGCCACCCGCTCCCGCACCATAGTCGACGAGATGAGCATCAGGGGCAGAGAAATCCTCACCATTCGGTCGCGCAGCTCGGCCGGTCTCTCCGTCAGATCGAATTCGGGCCTCTCGATCACCGCCACTTCGGCAAGCCCAAGAACGGCTTCCCAATCCCGCCACTCCGTGAAGAGATGGAGCTGGTCGGAGCCCACTATGAGCACAAGCTCGTCGTCGGGGTTGTCCTCCCTCAGAATGCGCAGTGTCTCGACTGTAAAGGAGATGCCGCCGCGCCGCAGCTCACGGTCGTCTACTTCAAAGGCATCGTTATCCTGAAGAGAAATCTCCAGCATGTTGAGCCGGTGTTCGGCCTCCGCCACCGGTCCTGAGGGTTGGTGCGGACCGATCGTATACGGGATGAAGAGGATGCAGCCGAGTTCCAGCTGGTCCCGAACTCCCTCCGCGATGATCAGATGCCCGCAGTGCGGAGGGTCGAATGCTCCGCCGAAGACCCCGATCTTCACGACCGAGGTGGCGGGGCCGCGGCCCCGCTTGAG
>JAUVWC010000012.1 GCA_030604325.1 Candidatus Zixiibacteriota bacterium
GCACAGACGCTGGCACACGAGTTCGGGCACGCCCTCCATGGTCTGTTGTCGGACGTTACGTATGAGTCGTTGGCCGGTACCCGCGTGCCGAGGGACTTCGTCGAATTCCCCTCCCAGGTAATGGAGAACTGGATGAGCGAGCCGGAGGTGTTGCGCCTGTATGCCAGGCACTACCAGACCGGCCAGGTCATACCGGAGGAGTTGGTAGAGAAGCTCGAGGCGGCGGGGAAGTTCAACCAGGGATTCATAACTCTCGAATATATGGCGGCCTCCTACCTGGACATGGCCTGGCACAGCATGACCGAGCCGGAGGAGAAGGATGCACGGTCGTTCGAGGACGCCGAGATGGCGCGGCTCGGAATGATCGACGAGATCATCCCCCGTTACCGCAGCACTTACTTCGCACATATCTTCTCGGGTGGGTACTCATCAGGTTACTACAGCTACATCGGGCCGAGGTGCTTGATGCCGACGCCTTCCAGGCGTTCAAGGAGACGAACCTGTTCGATCGTGAGACCGCGGCCCGGCTCCGCGCAGAGGTCCTCTCCAGAGGCGGTACCAGGCCTGGTATGGAGCTGTATAACGAGTTCCGTGGGCGCCCGCCGTCGATCGAACCACTGCTGGAGAAGCGCGGGCTCAAGCCGGGCGGCTGATATAACCCCATAACTAGTGCCGGAGTCTACTGATGAAGGCCGTGAAGCAGCCTGCACTGTTCATTTTCTTCTCTCCATTCCTCCTTCTGGCGGTGGGCTGTTCCGGTGCACAGACCGGGCAGTATGCGTTCGAGGAGTATGTTGAGGCCGGTATCCATATTGCGGCGACCACTAACGGACCCAGATTTGACGAGGACCTGTTCCGCTACGAGAAGGTGGTGACCCTGCAGCAGGATCCCGAGCGACCGGAGTCCTTCCTCTATCAGAGCCGTTCGTACCTGCGAACCGAGAAGGGGTTCTTCCTGGATGAGGATGGCCGGTTCTATGTCAATGACAGCGGCGGCGCCCGGATTGCCGTCTTCGATGCTGCCGGCCGGTTCGAACGGTCGATCGGGCGGCGGGGGCAGGGTCCCGGCGAGTTCATGATTAACGAACTGTATGAACTGACGGACGGTATCCTGAAGATCCACGACTATAACCTGCACCGGAAAACGTACTACCGAACGGACGGTGTGCTTCTTAATACGATTCGGGGTGGGGGGTTCCACCATGAAGATTCCGACGTCATCGTCAGGTTGTTCGGACCCGCCCACTACGATGAAAACGGGCATCTCTGGGTGAGTACTGGTTTCGTCGCCACTGACGCGAAGATGGACACCTTCGGGACGGCGTCCACTCGACAGATCAAGATCATGTACGAGTTCCCGACTCCCGGCCATGGAAAGGGGGGCAAGAGCCGGCCTCCTGTCCCCTTTGTCGACCGCCCATTCGCGCGATACCTCCGGGACGGAAGCGTTCTATTGACCGACGGGGTGGAACCGGTCCTCTGGTGGTACTGGCTGGATGGGTCGATCCGGAAGAGGGTCGACCTGGGTCTGTCCGCACGTCCCGTGACTCCCCAGGAAATAAGCCGGTTCTACCGGGACCTGGATGAGCAGATCGCTGCTGCGGATGAGAATCAGAAGGTATATCTGGGATGGATGCGGGATGCAGTCGTCTTTCCCGAGTACCGGACCATATGGAGCCACATCTCGGTCGATGATGAAGGGTATATCTGGCTCGAAGGCTTCGAGATGGACTTCGAGAGGAGGGACCGGGGTGGGGGATTCGCCTACTACCTGCTGAGTCCGGAAGGCGAACTGCTGGGAACCACCAGGGCCCCGGCTGTGGGGCGGACCGGGCGGGGACATTTCATGGGCGAAGTCTCAGATGCCGAAACCGACCGGGAGGATTACGTCGTCTGGCGCCTCGTGCCCCAGCCGGAAGGTTTCGCGTATCCATAGAGAGATCGGTCGAATGTAGTCACCATAGCGGACTGATTCTACTGTAGAACGGTAGCACGGGCTGAATCAAACACACGGGAGGCCGACGATGCGGCTTAAAAGACAACTGATACCGGGATCTCTTGCAGTATTCCTGATAGCGCTGCTGTCCCTGCAGTCCCCCCGGGCGCAGCAGAGCGCTTTCAACATTAGGGATCACTACGTGAAATCGGAGCACATGGTACCGATGCGCGACGGCGCGAAGTTGTTCACCATCGTCTATACGCCGCGGGATGTCTCCCGGGAGTATCCGATCCTTCTCTACCGCACCCCGTACTCCATCGGCCCGTACGGGCCCGACAACTATGCCCGCAGGCTGGGTCCCTCCCCGGAGTTCGACCGCGACGGCTACATCTTCGTGTTCCAGGATGTGCGCGGGAAGTTCCGTTCCGATGGCGAGTTTCAGGTCATCAAGCCGATCGTCCCTGTGAAATCCGGTCCCGAGGATGTTGACGAGAGTACCGACAACTACGACACCATCGAGTGGCTGCTCCATAATATCCCCTATCACAACGGGCGTGTCGGGCAGTGGGGCATCTCCTACAGCGGCTGGCAGACGGTGATGGGCATGATCGACGCCCATCCCGCGCTCAAGGCTTCCTCACCCCAGGCCTCCCCTTCGGACATGTTCATCGGGGATGACTGGCATCACAACGGCGCCTTCCGGCTGATGTACGCTTTTTCCTGGCTATCGAGTAATGCGCGCACTCGTTCCGGGCCGAGCCAGCGACGCAGCGGTCGCTTCGACTACGGGACACCGTGGGGGTACAAGTTCTTCCTGGAGGTAGGCACGGTGGCCAGGATCAACGAGCTCTACTTCGACAACCAGGTTCCCGCCTGGATCGAGTTCATGGAGCACGGCAGTTACGACGATTACTGGCAGAAACAGTGCGCCTTGCAGCACCTAGAGAACATCCGGCATCCGATCTTGAACGTGGCCGGCTGGTTCGACGCTGAGGACTTCTACGGCCCCATGTCTATCTACTACACCATCGAGGAGAAGAATCCCGATAACAATAGCACCCTGGTGGCTGGTCCGTGGCTGCACGGTGGCTGGCGCAGCATGAGGGGGGATGTGCTGGGTTGCATCGAGTTCGGCTCGGAAACCTCTCTCTTTTTCCAGCGGGAGATCCAGTATCCCTTCTTCAGCTACTACCTGAAGGACAAGGGGGAATGGAACGCACCCGAGGCGGTGGTGTTCGAGACCGGTTCGAACCGCTGGCAGACCTACGACCAGTGGCCGCCGGAGGGTGTGGTTAACCGGAACCTCTACTTTCATCCCGACGGCGGGCTCTCCTTTACGCCCCCCGATGAGGAATCCGCCAACGCCGGTGACTCCTACGTCAGCGATCCGGACAAACCTGTCCCCTTCTCGGCCGAGATACGTACAACCCAGGGACACCTGTGGATGATCGAAGACCAGAGGTTTGCCGCTACCCGCCCCGATGTGCTCGTCTATCAGACCGACGTTTTGACCGAGGATGTGACCATCGCCGGACCGATCATCGCCGACATCTTCGTATCAACTACCGGGACCGATTCCGACTGGATAGTGAAGCTGATCGATGTCTTACCGGGAGATGCCCCCGATACCGACTGTGGGGTGCCTATGGGCGATTTCCAGATGCTCCTGGCCGGTGAGGTGTTCAGAGGGAAATTCCGCAACAGCTACACTACGCCGGAGCCGATGGTTCCCGGTCAGGTTACAGAGATCAAATTCGACCTGCGGGACCGCTACCACACCTTCCTGGAGGGCCACCGGATCATGGTGCAGGTGCAGAGCACATGGTTCCCCGTCATCGACCGCAATCCGCAGCAGTTCCTGGACATCTACCGCGCCGAGCCCTCCGACTTCCAGAAGGCCACCCAGAAGGTTTACCGCTCGGCGAGATACCCGTCACATCTGATCCTGGGAGTCCTGCAAAAGTAGCATTTCCTTTAAACGTGCGAAGATTTTGCTCGAGATTGACAACCGCTGCGCAATCAGCTTTGCTGAGGCGCCTTAATTCAGAAGTGATATCCCCGTAACAGGTTACCCGGTAGATTCAGAGATGAGCTGCGAGCACTTTCAGTACATCTGCTATTGTTTGACACTGCCATCCAAGTTCCTTACGAGTTATGGCTGCGTCATAGCCCCAGTCGCAGGCCAGTATGGCCATCGCTTCCCGAGTGTATATCCTCCTTCCGCCGACGAACCGTGCAAGCAGATTGACGAAGGGGAGCCCGAGCCGGGCAACCCATTCTGGGAGGTCCCATCTGGGTGGGGAAACTCCAGCCACTTCTGCAGCCAGCCGGCTGAGCTCTTCGAGACTGAGCACTTCCGAGACCAGTGGATAGATTACGCCCGGCCGACCACGTTCGTACACCAGGAGCAATCCATCTACAACATCCTCAAGGCCCACGAAACTGAAGTGGGAAGAACCAGCTGTAAGGAAAGGCAGTTGTCCACGCATGTTCAGGCGGAGGGCAGTCCCCAGCTGACTGGGGTCTTCCTCTCCAAGCACAGTGCCGGGGCATACAATCAGAACGTGTGCTCCCTGACGGGCGTGCAGCAGAGCTATGCGCTGAGCAAGGTACTTGGTTTCCTCGAACGACCCGGTGAAGTGCTCTCTGGGTGGGCCGTGAAGAGACTCGGGTGCTGGCGGAGGAGCGGGATTAGGACCTCCGGCAGTAGGCCCTAGAGCCAATACTGTGCTCATATGTACAATTCGGCTCAATCCTGCAGCACGGCTGGCAGCGAAGAGGGATTCTGTTCCTTCCACATTGGTAGCGTACATCCCCGGACGGTCCCTGGTTCCGATGTCAAACTTCGCCGCCAGGTGAAATAGACCATCACAACCTTCCAGGGCGTAGGGAAGGTTTGATGCTTCAACGAGATTACCGGGTACAATCTCCGCGCCTGCCGATTCCAGAAGCCGGGCAGCTCGGGTGGAGGGACGGCGAGCCATCACCCGGACCTGATGCCCCACCTTGAGCAGACGGGCGGTGAGGGCACTTCCGATAAATCCGGTGCCTCCCGTAACTAGAACTTTTGACATCAGAAGACTGGTTTACTTCCGGACGGATTCGCGGGCCCATACGTACTCGACGGCTGCAAGCAGTCGATCCAGGTCCTCGCGCGTATGCGTGGACATGATTGATATTCTAAACCGCTGCTTGTCATACGGAACGGCAGGCCACTCGATGGGATTCATGAATAGACCCAGTTCGTGAAATGCGTAGGCTGCCTTGCGGATATTCATCTCCCTCGGGACCAGCAGAGGGATACTCCCTCCCTGGGGATTCAGTTCGAAGCCCTGGGTTCGAAGTCCCTCAGATATATAGTCGACGTTATCGCGGAGTTGCTGAACCCGTTCAGGCTCGCGTTCCAGAATATCGAGGCACGCGTGCACTGTCGCCAGGACCGTAGGAGGGAGTGCTGCTGAGAACATATAGGGGCGGGCGTAGAACTTCAGGTAGGCGATAATGTGTGATGGGCCGGCCACGAATCCTCCGACTGTGGCGAAGGCCTTGGAGAACGTGCCCATCATAATGTCGACTTCCCCCTCCATATCGAAGTGCTCTGCCACCCCTCGTCCGGTTTTCCCCACTACTCCTGTCCCGTGGGCGTCATCAACTACCAGGTAGGTGGAGTGCTTGCGGCAGACCTTGACAAGTTCAGGAATCGGTGCCAGATCGGAGTCCATGGAATGGACACCCTCAACGAACACGAACGCGTCCCTGGCCTCATCTCGGTGCGCGATCAGCAGTTCCTCCAAATCCTCAACATCGTTATGCCGGTATGTTAAGTAAGGGGTCTCTATCATCTTTAGCCCGTCGAATAGAGATGCATGGTGGGCTTCATCGACGAGCAGCAGATCGCTCCGTTCAGTAAGGCAGGAGACCAGGGATAGATTTGCCTGATAACCTGTTGGAAAGATGATTGCAGACTCCGTGCATTTGAATTCTGCCAGGCGATCCTCGAGTTCCCTCATTAAGCGGGTGTAACCGTTCAACATAGGAGGGCCACCGATACCCACTCCAAACTGCTCGATCGCTTCTATAACCTTCTCCTTTATATACGGGTGATCGGCAAGTCCGAGGTAGTTGTTGGACCCGAACATAAGCATTTCGCGCGTCTGGCCGGTGAACGGATCCTTGACCATTACTTCGCGTCCATGCGGCCCAATAATCTCACGAAAATAGAGGGATTGATGGGCCTCTATTGCAGATTCCCAGAATTCTTTGAAGCTGCTGGCCCTTGCACGTAGATCAATTTTGCGTGCCCGTCCCAATATTCGGCGCAGACTCGAACTTACCTCATGAACCGGTCCCGTCTTAGAGGAAGAATCCATGTTAAGTATTGCTTTCTAGCCCCGACGGACTTGTTGAGTGATAACATTTCCGTCGAGGGCACTCCGGACGCAGTCTCTTACGTCGCCTAATTCGAAGGGCTTGTAGAGAACACCCATAATCCCTGTGTGTTCTCCAATCAATGACGGATCAGGTACCATGCCGGCACTGGTAAGCAGTACCCGGGCATGGGGGACTACCCTGTGGAGGAGTTCGAAAGATTCAATGCCACCGCCCGGCAGCTCCTCAACCTCTATAATCAGCAACTCAGGTAATGGTGCGGTCTTGTCTGCTTTCGACTGGGCAAGCCGGGCTAGGCTGTACGTGAAATTTTCACGGCTCTCGACATGGTAGTCCAGCTCCTCCAGCATTCTGACAAGGGTTTCCCGTATCTCGTCGTTTCCATCCACCACCAGCAGACGCTCACCATGTCCTTTCCTCGGGTCACCAGGATAGGCGAGTTCACCGATCAGACGCTTGCTGGTGGCGGGCAGGATTAGTTCAAAGGTTGTAGAGACGCCGGGGTGACTATACACTTCAACGTAGCCGCCGTTGTTCTTCACGAATGTATCCACGATCGTAAGACCCAATCCCGTTCCCTTTCCACCGGGTTTGGTAGTGAAGAAGGGATCAAATATACGATCCAGATCGTCTACCGAAATACCTCTGCCCGTATCACGCACCGATACCAGCACCCAGTCTCCTGGCGGGAGAGTGAAGCTCCTCTTAGGGGTGGGTATTTCCGTCAGGAATCGGCGGATTCCGATGGTAATCTTGCCTCCCCCCGGCATCGCATCTACCCCGTTAAGGATCAGGTTCACCAGCGCTTGTTCAAACTGAAGGTAATCTGCCTCTACTTCCGGTATTTCGGTTTGAAGTTCTGTCACCAGCCTAACCGTTTTAGGTATTGTGCGCTCCAGCATTTCTAATGTGTCTTCTACAAGCCTGCATGGATTCAGCACAACCGGTTGCTTGCTGCCGCCACGCGCAAATGTCAATAGCCGCCTTACAAGTTCACCGGCGCTGGTAGCGGCACGTTCTATTCGGGTGGCATGCTCAACCACCAGGGGATCCTCGCTGCGCTTTATCTTCAGCATCTGTGTCCACGGCAGAATAATGCTGAGGATATTGTTGAAGTCGTGGGTGAGTCCGCTGGCCAGGGAACCGAGGCTCTCGAGCCGCTGGGTTTTCATCAACTGACCTTGAAGCTGAACCACCTCTGTAATATCCCTTATCACCGAAACGGTACCAACAAGGCTGCCGCTTTCATCCTTGAGATAGCTGAGGGTTAAACTGGTCGTCAGTGTATCCTCATCGCCCTTCAGCATCTCGGCCTGGTAGTTCCTTATCGATTCTCCCTGTTTCAGGAGTACCGACAGGTTCTTCCACTCATCCTCACCCAGAACGAAGAGTTCCCCTATAGGCAGCCCAATTATCTCGTCTGCCCAGCGTTGGAACATTGCCTCCGCCCCCGGACTGAAATAGGTCACGAAACCGTCTGGATCGGTGGCGATGATGGCATCACCGGTAGAGGCGACAAGTGTGTCGGCAAAGCGGGATGGGACAAATGTCAGGACCCGGAATCGCTGGATGATGTAGACCATGATGACAGCATTAATGATACTGACTTGAGCAGCCATTTCAGGCAGTTCCACTCCCATTATGGGAAACACCCCGGCGGTGAGTGTGGCCACTATGATGGGCAGAACAGTGCCGGCAAGGATGTAAAGGGTGGCCTGGCGTTCATGACCTGCGCCGAGAGTCTTAACGCGCCTTGTGAATACCAGCGCGCCTGCCACCCACTCGAGGGCGATATAAGCCACAAGCGGGTAGAAAGCGAGACCGACGGCGGGGCGGTTTTCCCACCCGTAAGTATCTATGTCAGGATAGACGGTCCGGGTGAACCAGATGAGTCCCAGAAAAATGAGCGGAGGAACGTAGAGTATTGCACGAAGCCAGATCTGTTTCAGCAGATGGCTCTGCTCACTGTATAAGAGTGAAAAGCGTAGATAGACACTCCCTACACACACATAACCCAGTGCCTCGACGCGAACCCAGAACATGGCGCTTTCCGGAGTTCCTGCCAATCGCATGAAGAACTCTCCGATACTCCACATGGCAAAGCATATCCCGAGGTAGGCCAGGGATCGGTTAACTCGTGAACGGGAGTCTTTCCCGATGACGAATGCGGCCAGTGCCACATTGGCCAACCCGGAGATAAGGGAGAGCATGTTTATGATGTGTATATCACCCATTGCAGTTAAATGGTGACAGGAAGGAGGATAGACGTCAAGAGGCATGAATCCGCTCTTATGAAGCTCCCTTTTTCAGGATATAGTATCAGGGATTCTCCATCCGGTCTGAGGAGTCTCCCGTCAGGAGATTTATGTATGTTGAGAGATATCTTTGCGGAAAAGCGTGCACTGAGGACGGGTGCCAGTGGTGGTATCGGTAGCTGTATCGTCCGACGATTGACCGCCTCTGGCGCACTCGTGGGTCTCGTGGCCAGGCGTCGGAGTCCCCTGGAGGAGCTCCAGAAGGAGATAATCCGTGCCGGCGGAACGGCAATAGTGGCCCCTGCCGACGTGACTGACCGCGCCGCCCTGCTTGGTGCTATCGATACAGTTCGAGACGCATGGGGTGGAATCGACATCGCCGTTGCCTGTGCCGGCACCTATGTGCGTGGTGAAGTAATGGATAGTGATCCATCTATTCACGAGGATCAGTGGCGTACCAGTTATCTTGGTACTCTTTACCTGTTTCAGGAAGTTATCCCTGCGATGCTGGAGCGGGGTTGGGGGCGTCTAGGACTGGTCTCTTCGGTGATTGGATTTAAAGGGATGCCCAGGGAGTCGGCCTATGCCGCTGGAAAAGCTGCCGAGGCAGGCATGGCGGGCATCCTGCGTCAGGAGCTCCACGGCACCGATGTCTTCCTGAGCACTGTCCACCCTTCCAGAACGGACACACCGATGATAGCAGCCCTTGAGGTACCACTGATCTCCCGCAAAATATCTCCGGATAGAGTGGCCCGGGCTTTGCTCAAGGGGATGCGGAGAAAGAAGCCTTATGTAATTGTGCCGTCCATAGGGCCGCGAATGCTATGGGCAGTGGAAATGTTGAGCCCCCGTCTTGCAGACACTATCGTCCGTTGGTTTCGACTATCAGGGTGGATTACCGGTGAGGAGGATTAATGCGATGCAGGCAATAGTCAAATACCAGCCAGGTGACGGGTACATCGGGTTGCTCACTCGTCTATCCTACACGACGTTGTATTCGAAGATCTCCCGCCCCTCGTGGAATCGGGCGAGGTCCAGCGGCGAGATGTCCAGGGTGTGGGCCGATCCGTCCAGGATCTCCTCGGCCAGCAGCAGGCCGCAGGCGGGTCCGTGCTGGAAGCCGTGGCCGCTGAAGCCGCCGATGCAGTAGAACCCCTCCACCTCGGTGATGCGTCCCAGAATGGGGTGTGCGTCCGGCGAGTTTTCGTACAGCCCGGCCCAGCGGCTGGCAATACCCGCTTTCTCCAGGATAGGCAGGCGCGTTATAGCAGCTTCCAGGTGGGTCAGTTCCCAGTTGGGATCTACCGACTGGTTAAAGCCGACGATCTCATCCGGGTTCGACATGCCGGTCAGAACGGCCGGCCCCTCACGGTGGAAGTAGAGAGAGCGGGCGAAGTCGATGATGAAGGGGAAGTCGGGCGGTATCTCGGGTATGGGAGTGGTGACGGTGATCTGGCGACGCACGGGGACGATGGGGATGTCTACGCCGGCCATCCTGCCTATCTCTGCCGCCCACGGTCCGGCGGCGTTGACGACTATCGGCGTTGCTATCTCTCCCCGGTCGGTGATTATACCTTGCACCCGGCCGCCTTCGACGCGTGTACCGGTCACTTCCACGTCGTTCAGCAGTCTGGCTCCGAGCCGCCGCGCTCCTGATACGCAACCCTGAACCACGCCGCCCGGGTCGGCCAGGCCTTCGCGGTTGTGGAAGGTACCGGCCAGTACGCCCTCAAGATCCAGGAGCGGTGCTACGGCGGCGATCCCGTCCGGCTCCAGCCACTCTGTCTCCACACCCAGCCGGTGCTGCATCGCCACATTCCCCCGGAAGACCTCCACATCCTCCTCGTCGGTGAGCAGGAAGAGGTAGCCGCAGTAACGCAGGTCGATCGGCTGGTCCAGCTCCTCCTCGAAACGGTCCAGCATCGGCAGGCTGAGCAGCGAGAGGCGGAC
>JAUVWC010000230.1 GCA_030604325.1 Candidatus Zixiibacteriota bacterium
AAGAAGAGTAGGATCCTTAGTGCACCGTTCCGCAATTATGCTGGCATTCAAGCGCCGATGTATTGTGTCTTGCTGGCCGGACGCCTCGGCGCTCTCGATACATCACCGTAATTACGGAGCGGTGCACTTAGTAGTGGGGAAGGTAGCACTGGATATGGAGGAATGTTGGGAAATATTGCCACTGGGAGAAAGCAATAATTAACAGGCTTTTACCTTGACTGTTTATGGGGGTTGGGTAGTATAAACTTCGCTGTGTCGGCAAGGACAAATGTGTACCTTACGGTACATCACAGAGACTGAATCAAGTTGCGGGCTCGGTGTAGTTCTACCTGACGCAACTGGATTTCACCTAGGCGAGGTAGAGGAGGTTGCCCATGGGCAAGGCCCCGAAGCTGGTAGGAACCGGCTTCCTCGCAGTGCTCCTCCTGTCGGGCGTATTCCTGTCAGGATGCACCAAGCGGCCTAATCCCGAACAGCTTTCGCAGCTGGAACAGGCCTGTGCTGCAGCCGATAGGGCTGAACAGACTGTGCGGGAGAAAGAGGCCGAGCTGGAGCGGCTCCGCAGCGAGGTAACTCAAAAACAGCGTACGCTTGAGGAGGTAAACCGCGAGAAGGCCTCCAAAGAGAGCCGGCTGAACGCGCTACGCCACGATGTGCAGCAGACGAAGGCCGAGATGGATCGCATCAAGAGCGAGAGGGGAGTTCCACCACCCCCTCCCGTCAACCGCTAGAGAGGGGAGGAACCAGCATGAGAGCTATTCGTGTCATCCTGCCCGCAGCGGTTGTGGGAGTGGTAATGCTCGGTGCCGCATCCCAGGCCATCGCGCAGGAGAAGATGACGCTTGAGGAGTGGCAGGCCGCCCTCGATGATTGCAACAGGAGGGAAGCCGCCGCCCAGACTCGCATCAACGAGCTCGACCAGCAGATCGCCGAGCTGCGTAGTCAGATCGACGACCTGGACAGCCAGATCAGCGGGGTCCGTCGGGACATCAGTGGTCTGAACCAGCAGGTGTCTTCGACGCAGAGCGAGTTGAATCAGGTCAAGAGCGACGTGGAGAGTCTGCGCTACCCTGACACCTATACGGTGATCAAGGGTGACTGCCTGTGGAAAATTGCCGAGAAGGATTACATCTACAACGATCCCTCCAGGTGGCCGCATATTTACGAGGCCAACAAGGACAAGATCAAGGACCCCAACCTCATCTATCCGAGGCAGGTGTTCAAGATCATCCGTCCCTAGATTCGAATTGGGGCAAACATATCAACGCTCTCTGCCGGGAGGGTGGGAACACCCTCCCGGTGAGGGCGTTTACTTTTATCGGCCCCGAAACCGTAGTTGATGAACTCGGAAGATACTGATAGCTCAGGGCAGGAGCTCCAATCAGCTGCGGTGGAACACGCGGCTGGTCCGGCCGGGGTCCGTCGTCAAGCTCTGATCGTGCACAGCCGGCTCTCCATCGAAGTAGATCCCACCCAGTTCTTCGGCGTCCACGACAGGAACCTGCGGGCTCTTGAAGAAGCTTTCGAGGGAGTACACCTGGTGGCGAGGGATCGGGAACTGCAGGTCGAAGGGCCGGGCTCGGAGGTCAACCGCCTGCTGGAGGTGGTCGGCAGGATGCTGAAGCGGGTCGGGCAGGGGGACGGGCTTGCCGAAGGCGATCTACGGATCATCCTGGAAGAGTCGGAGCGTGAGCAGACCGTGCCCGATAACTACCAGGACCGCACGGTACTCATTACCAATACCAAGCGGCGCATCTATCCGCGGACGGTGGGCCAGCATCAGTATCTGCAGGCCATCGAGACTAACGATGTCGTCTTCTCCATCGGCCCGGCCGGTACGGGGAAAACTTATCTGGCCGTGGCCATGGCAGTAAATGCGCTTAAGCAGCGGGATGTGCAGCGCATCGTACTGGCCCGGCCTGCGGTGGAGGCGGGTGAGAGTCTTGGTTTCCTGCCCGGGGATTTGAAGGAGAAGGTCGACCCCTACCTGCGACCCCTCTACGATGCCCTCTACGAGATGATCACACCCGATCGGCTGCGGCGGTACCTGGACAGCCATACCATCGAGGTCCTGCCGCTGGCGTTCATGCGCGGGCGCAACCTGAACAGCGCTTTTGTTATCCTCGATGAGGCTCAGAACACCACCACGGCGCAGATGAAGATGTTCCTCACGCGCCTGGGCGTAAATTCGAAGGCCGTCGTTACGGGAGATATCACCCAGGTTGACCTGCCATCAGAAGTGCCCAGCGGCCTGATACAGATCCAGAGTATCCTTATAGCGATCGAGGGGATATCGTTCGTGTATCTTACCGAGAAGGACGTGATACGGCACCGGCTGGTCCGCGAGATCATCCGCGCCTATCACGAGAGAGGCCTCTGAAGCTTCCGACAATGAAGCTCATCTCGCGTTTCATGAAGTCCGGACCAGAGGGTTACCTGGAGAAGGAGCGCTCCTTCCTGAGGAGCAAGGGGGAGCGGAGCGCCGGCGAGGACCCCTCGGCCGGAGCGAAGGTGGAGGCAGGTTTAAAATGGGGCATCGGCCTGGGGTTGCTGCTGTTCATCACGCTTCTCTGTCACACGCGCCAGGTTTTCCGGTACGACGTGGTCGAAGGCAGGATCACTGACGAAGAGATAGTCAGCCCGATAACCTTCAACATCCTGAAGAGCGAGGAGGAGCTGCGGCAGCAGCTGGAAGAGGCCCGTCAAAGTATCCCGCCGGTGTTGGCGTTCGACGATAACATCACCGCCGACCAGGCCGTCCTGCTCGACTCACTCTTCCAGGTACTCTCCCAGATACCCGTTGAGACCGGACGAGATTCCCTTTCAATGCAGGTCCTTCATAGGACCGCTCCTGAGGTCTCTGAAGAAACCCTGGTCTACCTCTTTGCCGAGGAACTGGGTAGCAGGGCACAAAGGCGGCGGATAGAGCTTTCTGCCCAGCGCATCGACAGTCTCCGGCACGCCACCGGTGAGATGGTCCAGCACTACTTCTCCCTTGGGGTGGTCGAATCCCTGCCGCGTCTGCGTGAAGAATCGGCCGGAAAGGTCACCGTAGTCTCGGGTGAGGAGGAGATGGAGCAGGACGTCGAGATGGTGGTTGATCTCGAGACGGCCCTGCAGGAGATGACTAGCCGGCTCCGCACGCGTCTGGCGGGAGCCGACGACCGGCTGGTAAAGGGTGGATACGAGCTCATGCAGGTCGTCCTCATCCCGAATATCCTCCTGGATGAGGAGCGGACCGAGCGGCGCAGGGTTGAGGCTGTGAGTGCCATCCCCCTTACAAAGGGAACTGTGCTGGAGGGGGAGCTGATTAT
>JAUVWC010000136.1 GCA_030604325.1 Candidatus Zixiibacteriota bacterium
CGGACACTCTGCCCGCCCGTATCCAGTCGTCGCACCTTCTGCGGGACGCCACTCCCGCACGGGCCAGGTATTTGTTCAGTCTCACGGTAGGGGTGTGGAGGATTCCTCTGTGTCGGATAGCTCCCCCGCGTTAGCTATCTCACCCTCCTGGACTACGGATGGCTCCCCCGCGTTAGCTATCTCACCCTCCTGGACTACGGATGGTTCTCCAGCGAAGAGGTCGCTAGCTGGTTCGATCCCGGCTGTCTGGGCAGTATCCTCCATGCTGATACCCAAAAGGGCAGCCAGCTCGCTGGGCTCTGGCAGGTCGTGGAGGCTGTTGAGGCCGAAGTATTTGAGAAAGTCCGCGGTGGTTATGTAGAGGAGAGGGCGTCCAGGACCTTCGTCACGACCCGAAATAGTGACAAGGTTCTTCTCCAGAAGGGTCTTTAGTGCGCTGTCGGAGTTCACACCACGAATAGCATCGATATCAGGACGGATAACCGGCTGTTTGTAGGCGACAATGGCCAGGGTTTCAAGGGCGGCTCGAGAGAGGCGCTGGCTCTGCTTGTCTTCCTGTAGTTTGGCCACCAGTTCCGACCACTCCGGCCGGGTGGCCATCTGGTAGCCACCGGCGATCCTCAGCACTGTTAACGGCCGATGTTCATCGTGCCAGTCACGCACGAGCTGTTCGATGTACTTTTCCACCTGAAGGGGAGAGATACTCCCCCCAGCTGGTACCCACCCGCCCTCTTCAAGCAGCCGGGCTATCTGGTACGAGGAAATTGGCTCGGTGGCGGAGAAGATGATCACCTCCAGTGCCCTCCACATATCGCTCGCTGCACTGCCACTCATCAAGACGGTTCCGGGAAAAAGGAGATCGCCGGCCTCTTTCGTATCAGCCAGACATCGCCGTAAAGGTCGGCTTGCTCCATGCTCACTTCTCCCAACCGAGCCAGCTCGAGTAAGGCGACAAGGGTTATCACCATGGCCATGCGGGACTCCAGCTTCGCCAGAGCCTCTATGAAGCTGATGCGTTCTTCATCCTGCAACAGTCTCCGCAGGAACACGACCTGATCGGCCAGTTTTACTTCGGGACCGCCTATGCGGTAGCGTCCCTCCTCCTTGATCCTCTCCAGGGCCTGCTGGTAGGCCAGGAGGAGGTCAAACAGGGTAACGTCGAGTACCATTTCGCCCGGCTCGGGTAGTTTCACCGGTCCCGGCCCGTTCCCACGAAGATAGTATTGCATATATGTCTCTTCCCTATTGGCCAGGTCTTCCGCTGCATGCCTGTAGAGCTGGTACTCTTCCAGTTTGCGCACTAGCTCGAGACGAGGATCCTCCTCTTCCTCCAAAGCGGGCGCTGGCAGAAGCATGCGTGCCTTGATCTGCATCAGGGTCGCCGCCATGACCAGGAAGTCTCCCGCCACCTCCAGGTCGAGCATTTTCATGACCTCGATGTAGTCGAGATACTGCTGGGCCACCTGGGCAATGGGGATATCATAGATATCCATCTCATTCTTGCGAATGAGATAGAGCAGAAGGTCAAGGGGCCCTTCGAAGGCTTCAATGCGTACCGCGTAGCCCATTGCCTCTCAATCCTCGAGGCTGAACAGGCTCATTGCCTTGCGCACGCGCTTCATGGTGGTTTCCGCCACCCCCCTGGCCCGCTCGGTCCCTTCGCGTATTGTCTTCATAACGTAATCGCGCGCATCCTCCAGCCGGCTTCTCTCTTCGCGGAACTGGGCAAAGCGGTCGCTGATGGACGCCGCCGCCTCCTGTTTGCACTCCACACACCCCCGCACGCCCTGCCGGCACTGGCGCGCAACCGTTGGTTCCATCTCCTCATTGAACGCACAGTGCCAGGCGTAGACGTTACAGATCTCGGGCCGCCCCGGATCCCCCATATGGATCTTCTTCGGATCGGTGATGGCTTTCATCACCACCTCCTCCACACGGTCGGGGGGATCGCTCATCAGGATGTAGTTGCCCAGGCTCTTAGACATCTTCTTCCCGTCCGGACCCGGTATGCGTGCAGACGGCGTCAGAAGGGTTTCCGGTTCGGGGAATATAGGCTCGTAGGTGGTGTTGAACTTGCGAGCGAGCTCACGGGTCAGCTCGATGTGCGGGCTCTGATCCTCGCCCACTGGCACGGCATGGGCCCGGTACATGAGAATGTCGGCCGCCTGAAGAACCGGATAGCCAAGATGGCCGTAGGAGACTTCTCCACGCAGGTTCAGATCCTTTACCCTCTCTTTGAAGGCCGGGTTGCGTTCCAGGCGTCCCAGGCCTATGAGCATGCTCAACAGCAGGTGGAGCTCGGCATGCTCGCGAACGAGGGATTGGACGAATATCGTGGCATTCGCTGGGTCGAGACCCGCGGCAATCCAGTCGGACACCATCTCCACTGTATCCTGGTTGATACGCTCTGTCTGATCGTAGGCGATCGTCAGGCTGTGCCAATCCACGACGCAGTGGAAAGACTCGTATTCGTGCTGGAGGTGTATCCAGTTCGAAAGCGCGCCCGCATAGTTTCCCAGATGCAGCCTGCCTGTGGGCTGCATGCCGCTCAATATCCGCTTCTTTTCTCCCATGGAACTAAGCTCTATCTGCTTTCGGTGTAATGATTACTTCCGGCGCGAA
Organism: Candidatus Zixiibacteriota bacterium; assembly: GCA_030604325.1. Taxonomy (GTDB): domain Bacteria; phylum Blakebacterota; class Blakebacteria; order Blakebacterales; family Blakebacteraceae; genus JAGLTZ01. The sequence continues at coordinate 2,623 of JAUVWC010000136.1, forward strand.
AGATAGAATCCTCCCCCGACCTGTCAACGGCCCGACTGCATGACCAGTGCCCCAGACAGGTCAGTGCGCCACACGGAGACACCGGCCTCTCTCAGGCGGGCAAGGATCTGTGGTGAAGGATGACCATAGCGATTGCCGGCCCCCACAGAGATAACTGCCAGTGACGGTCTCACCGCCTCCAGCAGCTCTGCCGAGAGCCCGTTCTCACCGCCATGGTGCGGCACCTTCAATACTCTGCAGGGAAGATAGCGCCAGAAATGAACCAGCTTTCTTTCCCCGCCGCGTTCCAGGTCCCCGCATAGGAGCACGGTAAGTCCTTCCAGATTCAATCGCAAAACCAGCGAGCGATTATTGCTGCTGAGAGGGATCTTATCCCCTCTGCCTGCCGACGAATTTGTACCCGCCAGCACATCGATCCATGAGTTATCACCCAATTCGATTCTATCACCTGCTTCAAGTGCCAGAGTCTTGACTCCGGATGTATCGAGGCGGTACTGCAGCTGATAAGCCGATCGGGTATCTGTGTTGTACCACTGCCCTCTAAAAAAGCACAGAACCGGATAATCATCCACCAGGGCACTCATCCCTCCTATGTGGTCGTTGTCGGGGTGAGAGGCTACCAATAGATCGATCCGCCTGACGGCGCGCGCCCGCAGGTAGGGAGCTACCACCGTCCTGCCAGCGCTCCAGTCTTTAAAGGCCGGACCGGCATCCACTATCACTACGCGCTTTGGATTTCTCGTCTCAATGACGATGGCATCCCCCTGTCCGATGTCGAGGAAGGTTATGCGTGGTCGACCCGTCTCGAAAGCAGGTATCCACACCAGAGCGGTAAGGCAGGCCAGCGCCAGCAACCGTCCCCTCCCCCCCACCATCCATCCCACAAGTCCGGCAACAGCCACCACTGCCACCCATGCCGGTACCGGTACCAGTATCCCGGGATGGCTGGCCCAAAGATGGATCCACCAGAGCAGGAGCCTCCCCACTCCCTCACAGAATGCACCTGCCACAACAGCAGCCGGTCCCCCCAGCAATCCCAGTCCCAGCGCCGCCACGACAGATGGCAGCCAGATTCCCAGCAGCGGAACGGCAATCACATTCACCAGGGGAGCCAGAGTTATATAGGTCCCGAATGTTATGATCTGAACGGGCAGGACACCGGCCTGTGCCCCGAGGGAGACACGCAGAAATGCAATGATCCTTCCCCCTGCCGTCTCCAGGTTTCTGGCCCTGAAACCGCGCAATCCGAGGCCGATGCCGGCTACCGCTGCCACAGATAACTGAAAGCCCACCGACGCAAGCAGCGAAGGCCGCACCACCAGTGCCGCCAGGACAGCTACCGGCAGCAGCCTGCCCGGCTGCGGCAACCGGCCCGCTCCCCACATTCCCAGACCGACAGTAACCATTAATCCTGCTCGCACTGCCGATGGTGGCGCCCCGATCAGCAGGATGTAAACCCAGACTGCCCCCATGGTGGAGATGGCAATCGCCCGGCGCCGTATCTGCAGCATCCGGAGAATGGCGAGGAAAATACCGAGCAGAATCCCGATGTGCAGGCCGCTGACAGCCATCAGGTGAGCCGCACCGGCAGATCGAAAGGCGGAAATCCAATCCGGAGAAAGGGCCTCTCTGCGGTTCAATAGGAGGGCCTGGGCCATGGCCCAAACCGGCTCGGAGGCCCAGGCAGGGCGTTCGGCCAGCAGGTGCTCAGGTGGTCCCGCCCGTACCGTATCCCTCGCGGCGAGAAAAATCAGGGGACGGAAGTGGGGGTTTCTCAATCCCTGCTTTATCTCTTCAGATTCCTGGGGCGCCCCGGTGTTGAATCCGATCTCCAGGCGTGCGCTCCACAGGGAGGCAAGCAGGAAGAGAAGCAGAGCCGCAGCTAGGCGCTTCTGGAAACGGAAGCGTCCGGTGAGGAGTACTCCGAGAGTACCGGACAGCAGTATCAACCAACGGAGGGGCAGGGAGAGGGCCTGGCCGGCAAGAAGGCCTGCGCACCAGATAGCCACCAGATACCAGACGGCCCGGATAGTCACGGGGACCGATCCTTTCCAGGGGGCCGCTTGGGGGGCTAGGTAGTATGTGGGGAGTTTGGCTACCTACATTAATTCGAGTCCTTGCTTCAGGTCGTAAATTATATCATTTGCGTCCTCTATTCCTACCGAGATCCGTATGAG
>JAUVWC010000157.1 GCA_030604325.1 Candidatus Zixiibacteriota bacterium
ACGGCCAGTATCCGCCGCTGGTGAACGCCTGCCGACCACCGGGTGAGTGGCAGACATTTGATATCATCTTTCATCCACCCGCATTCGACGGGGAGGGTAATAAAACGAGCAACGGAACGGTGACCGTGCTGCATAATGGCGTGCTGATTCAGGATCACGTCGAGCTGCTGGGTTCCACGACAGCGTCGATGCAGGGAGAGGGGCCCGGTGCGGGTCCGCTCTACCTGCAGGACCACGGCAGTCCGGTGCGGTACCGCAATATCTGGGTGCGCCCTCTGTGAAGCGGGGGCGACTTATGAGATCCCACAGTTGGACCGGCGATGTTCATAGTAGATATCTGACTACTCGTACCTGAGTGCTTCCACGGGATCCACCTGTACGGCCCGTCTGGCGGGCAGGTATGAGGCGGCTATCGCCACTCCACCCAGCAGGGCCACGACCGTCAGGAACGTAGGGATATCCCAGGTGGAAATCCCGAACATCATATTCTCGAGCAGGCGGGTGAACGCCAGTGCGCCCCCCAGACCGATCACTATACCGATCACGGTCAGCAGCGCCCCCTGACCGACTATCATCCTTATAAGGTGGCCGCTGTCGGCACCCAGGGCGGTGCGTATCCCCAGCTCCTGCCGTCTCTGTCCCACGCTGTACATCATCGAACCGTAAATGCCGCTTGCGGCCAGAATAATGGCCACCAGTGCGAAGGCCAGGAAGATAGCGGAATAGAAACGGCGTGAAACGAGCGACTGGGCGATGCGCTCGGTCATTGTGAATACCAGCGGAATGGGCAGGTCGGGTTCGATATCCCATGCAGCATCCCGCAGAGTCGGCAGGAGAGCGGCGGGGTCGCCGGCAGTGCGAACAATTATCGAGCATCGTATCCCACCGGCTCCGAACCGTTCCCACGGGACCCAGATGTGTCCGTTACTCCACTGGTTGAGTCCCCAGTGGCGGAGGCCCGTGACGATGCCGATCACCGTGAAAGTGCCCTCCTCCTCTGTGGTGAAAGAGCGGCCGAGTCCCTCTTCTTCAGGAAACAGGAGATCGGAAAGGTAACCAGAGATAACCGCCGGGATAGGATCCGGCAGCTCGTCCCCCGGGACGAATTCACGCCCGCGCAGGTTGGCCCTGAGAAGCGAGAAGTATCCATCCGTGACCGGATTGATGCAGGTGAACTCCTCGATCTCACGACCGTCATCGGTGCGGAAATCGCTCTCGAAGCTGCCTGAGACTATCCCCGAGTAATAGAGAAACGGAGATGTGTACGCGGCTGCCACCTGCTCGACCCCCGGGACGCTGGCCATCCGTTCGAGGGCCTGTTGCGCGATAGAACGCCGTCGAGCCTCGTCGATGGAGTCGGAGACGAATCTCAGGGGAAGGACGGCGAGGCCATCGCTGTCGAACCCGGGATCTACGGCCTGAAGCCTCATGAAGCTGTTGAACAGGAGGCCGGCTCCAGCGAGCAGCACCAGTGCCAGGGAGATCTCGGCTACCACGAGACAATTCCGGAGCCTCGCTTTCCTGCGGCCGCCGGTCGTTCTCCGGGATACGTCTCTCAAGGCGGCGTTCACATCAACCTGTGAGGTGCGCCAGGCGGGCGTCAGTCCGAAGAAGATGCCCGTGATCAGAGAGAGTCCCAGCGCGAATCCGAGCACGCGCAGGTCCAGCCCGATCCGATCGGTAAGCGGGATGCCCCCGGGGTTCATGAGGGTGAACATCCGCACCCCGAGTATCGCGATCACGATACCAAGGACGCCCCCGGTGAGTGAGAGGGTAGCACTTTCGGTTAGCAGCTGGCTTGCCAGGCGACGACGGCTTGCACCGAGGGCGAACCGGAGTCCGACTTCATGGACCTGATCGGTTCCCCTGGCCAGTACCAGATTGGCGACATTGGCGCAGGCGATGGCGAGTAGGAGCGCAACCGCTCCCAAGAGCAGCAGCAGGGGTGTCTCGACATCCCCTGTCAGGGCAGCCTGGAGGGAGATGATCGGGATGAGCCGGGGATTTCCTTGCCGGTCCAGGTAGGCATCAGGATTCTCCTCAGCGAGCATAACGTTTATCTGATCCAACTCGGTCTGAGCTATGCTCAGACTCACGCCGGGCCTCAACCGGCCGATGACTTCGAGGATATAATTATGTGACTGGAAGTTGGGCAGGGTGACGTCGAGGGGCAGCCAGATGTCGACTTCCTCTCCCGTCAGTCCGCGCGGGGACAGGAAACCCGGATCGAGGATTCCTACTACCACCGCCGGATATCTGCTCAAGTTGATCGTCTGCCCGATGATCGACCGATCCTCCCCGAAGAGCCTCCTCCAGGTGGCATGACCGAGGATCGCGACCTGCGGTATGCCCTCGAAATCGTCCGGTGCGAAGATCCGGCCGTATGCAGTGGGGACATCGAGGATCGTGAAGATCTCCGGGGTTGCCATCATCCCGCTGAGTCGTTCCGGAGATTCACCTCCGGTGTAATCCAGGTTCTGCTCGGTGAGGGCTCCCAGGGAGCTGAAAACAGTGCTCCTGGCTTTCCATCGCCGGTAGGCCGGTACGGGGTGGGCTGCGCGGTCGAAATACACGAGGCGGTTGGGCTCACGGTACGGCAGGCGCCTGATCAGCACTCCGTCCACAACGCTGAAGATCGTCGTGGTGGCGCCGATGCCGAGGGCGATAATGAAGAGAGCCGTCAGCGTGAAGGAGGGCCGCTTCAGGTAGGATCTGACGGCGACCCTCATGTCCATCGAGATGACCGACAGCAGATCGCCGAGAGTTCTGCGCCGCAGACGCCTCCCGTCGATCTTCTCCAGTCGCTGCCGTGTCTCCTCGATCCCGCCGAATTCACGGTATGCCTCGGCGCGGGCCTCCTCCTCGCTCATACCCGCAGCTATGAGATGCTCGATGCGCCCCTCGACATGAAACTGCAGTTCCTCATCGATATTGCGGCTGAGGTGCCGGGATGATTCTTCGAGCCGGAACAGACGTTTCCATCCTGACATTGTCTATATCACTCCTCTTTACATGGCTTTATACGGCAAATTCAAGCACGGCGCGCACGGCTTCCGTATGGCTTATCCATTCCTGGATGGCCCTCTGCAGCCGTCTCCTGCCGGCGGGAGTAATGGAGTAGAACTTCGCCCGGCGCCGCTTGTCCGAGATCCTCCACTCTCCCCTGACGAGCCCTTTGTTATCCAGCCGGTGGAGGGAGGGGTAGAGGGCGTTGCCTTCCACGTTCAGCCGCTCCCCTGAAAGACGGCGAATCTCCTCACCGATGGCTAGACCGTGCCTCGGTCCCCCAAAAGTGAGTGTCTTGAGTATCAACAGGTCGACGCTGCCATACATGATGTTGCTGTTGATGTCGGCCATGAGCTGTCCCATCGCAGATTTGGAGGTGACTTTAAAGTCACCAGTTGATATCAACTGTTGATAGAAAAGACGGTTATCGGGATAAAAAGGTTGCATACGATTTGTGAAATCTCCAGCAGGACGGCACGATTCTGGTGAGTCAACAATAATGAGTTGAAGGTGTGGCCGGTGCATGGACTGTCTATAATTACCCTTCCGCGCTGGCCTTACAAACTTCGAGGTGATGTTATGAACTGCCGCCCCTTCTTGTTGATTCTCCCGACAGTGCTTCTACTCTGGAGCCGCCCCGCGGCGGCTGTCCCGCAGGAACAGGAAATCGATACCGGGATGCTGCAGCATCTGGAGTGGCGATGCATCGGACCGGCCACCATGGGCGGTCGTGCCACGGATGTGGAGGGGGTGCCGGGCGACCCGCGTGTGGTGTACGCCGCGGCGGCCTCGGGTGGTGTGTGGAAAACCGAAGATGGAGGGATTACCTGGAAGCCGATCTTCGATGATCAGCCCGTTGCTTCAATTGGTGACATAGCGCTGGAGCCGGGCAATTCCGAAGTGGTGTACGTCGGTACCGGAGAGGCCAATCTTCGCAACACCGTCTCCTTCGGTAACGGAGTATACAAGTCCACCGACGGTGGCAGTACCTGGCGGCACCTGGGGCTGGACGACACCCGGCACATCCCGCGGATAGTCATCAATCCCCACAATCCCGCTATCGTCTACGTCGGTGCACAGGGTCATGCCTTCGGCCCGAACAGCGAGCGGGGTGTGTTCATGAGCACCGATGGCGGGGAGAACTGGGAGAAGGTCTGCTACATCGACGACAGGCACGGCGTGTCAGATCTCGATATCAACCAGCAGAATCCCAACATCCTGTACGCCGGGTTCTGGCACTTCGAGCGAAAGCCATGGACGTTCACCAGCGGCAGCGAAGGGGGTGGGGTATACAAGTCGGTGGATGGGGGGCGGTCATGGAAGAAGCTGGAGAAGGGTCTGCCCGATCTCGTGGGCCGGATCGGGGTACGGGTAGCGCCCAGCAATCCACGCGTGGTCTACGTCATCGCCGAATCG
>JAUVWC010000300.1 GCA_030604325.1 Candidatus Zixiibacteriota bacterium
AGATAGAGGAGCCGGCGGCAGAGGATGCGTCCCCAGCGATGGAGATAGAGGAGCCGGCGGTAGAAGATGCGACCTCAGCGCCGGAGGTGAAAGAGGAAGAAGAAGAGGAAGAGGAGATAGCGGAGGAAACTGCTCATCCAGGGGAGAATGGAGCTCCTCCGGCCCAGACAACAGAATTGAAGGGGTGAGGATGGACGCGGACAGAACCCGAGCCGCGATCAATTTGATCGGAATTGCTCTCAAGGGGGGCAATGCGGCGGTGGGGCGGGATTCGGTCCGCAATGCTGTTCATCACGGGACGGCAGCACGTCTTTTCTTGGCGGCTGATGCCGGAAGCGCAGTGGCTGAAGACATGAGGTCGCTGAGTGAAAAGCACGGTGTGCCGATTACAGAACTGAGCAACAAGGAAGCGCTCGGCCGGGCTCTGGGGCGAGCGGTAGTGGCCATAGTAGCTATTACCGACCCGGGATTAGCAAGGGCGGCATGTGAAGCTATGGCATGTAACGATGGGCACTCAGTTAAGAACGCTGAATCGTAGGCGCGAAGAGTCTGAAAGCGCTGTACGGAGGCAGGTTTGAGTAAGCAGAACCGAGTTTATGAGGTGGCCCGGCAATTCAAGGTCTCGAGCCATGCCATGATCGATGTGATCCAGAACCTTGGCTACGAAATCAAGAGCCACATGAGCCCTGTGAATGATGAAATGTTGCAGGAAGTGTTGGATTACTTCGAGGGCCAGAAGGCCGAATCCATGGCGGAAGAGGCCCGCAAGAAGGAAGTCGCCGAGAAGCGTAAAGCCATCGAAAAAGCTGAGAAGGATGCAGCCACTGAAAGACGTAAAGCCAAGAAGGAGAAGCGCGAGCCCGAAGAGGCACGCCTCCGCAGGAAACTCGATGACGAAGCCGCACGACGGGTTGCGGAGAAGCTGATCCGGGTAAAGAGTGAAACAGAACGGATAAGAAGACAGGCGGCTGAAGCCAAACGACTTGCCGAAGAGAAGGTGGCGGCTGCGGGCCCCCTTGCTGTTGGAGAAGAAGTAGAGGCTGTTGTACCGGAACCCCTCCCTGTGGAGGAAGAGGCGGCAGCGATCAAGGCCGGAGCAGAGATAGGAGAGGCCGTGGAAGGGGAAGAAGTGGGGGTTGCCGAAGGGGGACTCGGTGAAGAGACCTCCTCCAGGACCGGGCGCCTGTCAGGATCAAGCCTCCGCGAACGGATCCGGCTGAGCAAGGAGGCCCGGGAAGCCGAAGGCGTCGGTCCGAAGATCATTGAACGCAGAGCGCCTCAGGTAAAGGAGCGGCGTCCGCCTGTGCCCAGGCCGGGTCCAATGAAGAGCCGCCGTAAAAAGAAACGGAAAAAGGGGCGCGGAGTAGTCGATGCCGAAGAGGTGAAGTCCACCATCCGTGAGACTCTTGCCGATATACGGAGTGGGCCGGGCCGATCCAAAGTACGGCGACGTCACCGTGAAGCCGGTGACCAAGAAGTCGAGAGCGATGAACTCGAAGAGGTGAAGGTAATCCATATAACTGAGTTCGCCTCGGTGGCAGAACTGGCATCTCAGATGGAAGTGACTCCGAGCGATGTCATCGCTGTGTGCCTACATCTGGGACTGGTGGTGACCATCAACCAGCGTCTCGAGATGGAGACCATCGAGTTTATTGCCGATGAGTTCGGTTACGAAGTCGAGTCGATCGAAGAGTATGGTGCCGACATTTTCGAAGAGACCGAGATCGAGGTAGATGAAGAGAAACTGGTAGGCCGTGCCCCAGTGGTCACTGTTATGGGACACGTCGACCACGGAAAAACCTCGCTCCTGGACTACATTCGACAGACCAAGGTGGTAGCCGGTGAGGTTGGAGGAATTACCCAACACATAGGTGCCTATGAGATCGAGACACCAGGAGGGAATATCACCTTCCTCGATACCCCCGGTCACGAGGCATTTACCGCCATGCGTGCGCGTGGAGCCCAGCTGACGGATATCGTGGTGCTTGTTGTGGCCGCCGACGACAAGGTCATGCCTCAATCGGTAGAGGCGATCAACCACGCTAAGGCCGCCGGCGTGCCGATCGTGGTCGCAATCAACAAGATCGACCTGCCTGAGGCCGATCCCGAGGGCGTGAAACAGCAGCTCACCCAACACAATGTGGTCGTGGAGGATTACGGTGGAGACACCGTCGCTGTTCCCGTATCCGCGAAAAACGGTGAGGGTGTGAACAAGCTGCTGGAAATGATTCTTATCCAGGCAGAAATGCTGGAGCTCAAGGCGGATCGAACCGGGCTGGCTCGAGGTGTCGTGCTCGAAGCGGAGCTGGACAAGGGACGCGGTCCGGTGGCCACCGTGCTGGTGCAGAAGGGTGAGCTTAAGGAGGGAGACCCGTTCCTCGCGGGTATGCATTTCGGACGCGCCAGGGCCCTCTTTGACCCGCGCGGCCGTCCGCGCCGGGACGTACACCCCTCTCAGGC
>JAUVWC010000214.1 GCA_030604325.1 Candidatus Zixiibacteriota bacterium
GCATAGATAGCAAGGAGTAGATAAGAGCGTTTCCATACCCGCTTTTCAGACGGAATTACAAAGGGGTATTTCTGAGGCGGAAGCTCACGGTCCCACATCCGCCGGTCCAGCAGCAAAATCAACGCCACCGAAACAACAAACCCGAAGGCGTTCCACCAGAGCCACGAAATCCCGGGCGCGACTATCCACAGACAGAGGTTCAGCCCCACTCCTCCCACCAGTCCCACTATGGCACCGAATGGGCGCCCGCGCCGGCTCAGCAGCCCTACGAAGAACACGGCGAAGACCGGACCGTAGAAAGCGGAACCGATCTTGTTGATACTCTCGATCACCGTGGGAGAGATCTCCCCCACCTGGAAGGCGAAACCGATACAGATAATACCCCACCCGAGAGTGAACAGCTTCGAGAGCCTCATCTCTTGTCGGTCGGTGAGAGGAGTGCGTCTCAATTTCTTGTAGACATCCTCCATACTCGCCGCGCTCAGCGAGTTGATGGCTGAATCGAGGCTGGACATCGCCGCCGCCAGGATAGCCACAAAAACAAAGCCGGTGAGACCGGGGGGGAGATTGTCGCGGATGAAGAGGGGCACCATGTAGTCGGGGTTCCCCTCCGGCAGCGCCTGGAGGAATTCGGGCCGGGTGGCGACGTAGGCACCCAAGATCAGTCCCACCGTGCAGTAGGTCAGCACGACCGGGAAACGGAAGATCCCGTTGAAGAGGAGCGATCCCTTGCACGCATCCAGGCTGCGTGCCGACAGCTCTCGCTGCACCTGGCTCTGATCGCTGCCGTAATAAGAGAGGTAGAGGAAGAAGCCTCCTATCAGCAGGGGCCAGAATCCGTAGTCGCGCCCATCACCCAGGCCGTGACCGGCAAAGTCAATAGCCAGCAGCCGCTCGGCCGCTATTGTTTTAAGAACCGCGCTCCACCCCCCCACCGCCTCCAGCGCCACTACACCTACCACTAGGATCCCTACGAAGAGCACCACCATCTGGATAGTGTCGGAGAGGATGTCGATGTGGATTCCGCCGAAGAGCTCGTAGACCAGGGCCACCACGCCGACCAGGAGTATGGTCAGCCAGAGCGGAATCGACGTGGTAACGGCGATCACTATGGCGGCGGCGTAGACCATCACCCCGGCGGCCAGTCCGCGGCTTATCTGGAACACAAGGCTGACCAGCTCCCGCACTCGCACGTCGTAGCGGCGCTCCAACACCTCGTAAACGCTGATGACCCGCAGCGAGTGAAAGACAGGGAAGAACAGACCCATGAGCACGATCATGGCCAGGGGTACCGCCAGCTCCCAGCCGAGCCAGATCATCCCTCCTCCGGGCCGCAGGCCTACGAAGGCGGGCGCTGATATGAAGGATATCGCGCTGAGCTGGGTGGCCATAGTAGACATACCGATGGGGAACCAGCCCAGCCGTCGGCCCGCCAGGTAGTAGTCCTCACTGGTGTGCTGCCGGCGGCCCACCCACCAGCCCAGCGTCATCAGCCCGATGGCGTACAGCGTAATTATGGTCCAGTCGAGAAAGGTCACTCCTCGGGCTCCTCTTCCCTCTCCCCCTCCTGCCCCTCTCTCCCTTTGAGAGCTTCATCGAGCCTGCGTCTCATCCGGTCGACATGGGACCCCTGCCAGTAGACCCGGTTACATACGGGGCAGCTGGCGAACCGGCTGGCATGTTCAAGGATCTTCTCCGGCACGCGCCCCAACACCTGGTGGCGGTCCAGCGTATCGAGTGGTTCGTTACACACCGTGCAGCGTGTAAAGAGACGCTCCCGCCACGGAAGGCCATAACGCCGCACTACCTGGCTAAGCTGCTCCACAGGTCTGGTTGAGTCGATGAGGAGATAGTTGTCTATCCACCACTCGGTGGGCAGTGCTCGGTCGCGGGTCAGGAGGATCCGGCCCTCATCAAGAGACAGACGCACCAGATCGGCATCTTCAATTCCCTCCTGGTAGGCAGCATCGTATCCGAGCACGCGCAACCAACGGGCCAGGCGGCCCAGCATCACATCCACCATGAATCGCAGTTCCTCCGGCCTCTGGGGCCTGTACAGCGATCGCACCTTCACCTCACGGCCGACCCGCCTTCCGCAGGCGCATTCAATGGTGCGGCCATACTGGAAGAGGGTGACGTCGTACTCACGACCGCAATGGGGACAGAAGATCGACATACCTAACGCAGCGAGGCCACCCGTACAGTAGTGGAGTGGATCTCGACCGTATCTTCGGGTCGGAAGGCGTATCCGCCGGCCAACACGACCGCGGCGGGTACTTTCCGCTCGGCCAGTGTCTCCAGCACGTAAGTATCTCTCTGTTTCAGACCCTCCAGGCTCAGTTTCAATCCGCCCAATTGATCCTGCTTATAAGGATCCGCACCGGCCAGGTAGAAGGCCAGATCGGGGCGGTGACGGTCGACGATCTGTGGGAGGTGGCGCTCCAGAAGCTTGAGATATTTACCGTCTCCTATGCCGTCCTCGAGCCCCAGGTCCAGATCGCTGGGTGGTTTCACCATGGGGTAGTTGCGCTGCTGGTGCATGGAGAAGGTGAAGACCTTCGGTTCTTCACGAAAAATCGCCGCCGTGCCGTTACCATGGTGGACGTCACAGTCAATCACCAGCCCGCGCCCGACCAGCCCCTCCTCGAGCAGCACACGCATGGCCACGGCGATGTCGTTGATCACGCAGAAGCCCTCTCCATGATCGGGAAAGGCGTGGTGAAAGCCACCACCCAGGTGCACCGCCCGGCCACGGTCCAGTGCGAGCCGACCGGTCAGGATCGATCCTCCGGTGCAGATCCAGGACACCTCTTTCAACACGGGTGAAAAGGGAACTTCCAGAGCGAATACTTCCCGCAGGGTGAAATCCCCCTCCGTCAGTTTCCGGATGTACTCCGCCGCGTGCACCAGAGAGATCTGCTCATCGGTAGCTCTTTCCGGCCGGACCAGGTCGGCTTCGGTTATCGTACCCTCTTCCAGCAACCGCTGCCTGACCAGCCTGTACTTGCTGGTGGGGAAGACGTGGGACCCGATATCCACTTCGTAGGCCTCGTGGTAAACCACGAAGGGCCTGACTGAATTTTCTGCCCGATCCTGCACAGAACTCATCACCGGGTTAGCAGGTAGTAAGAAATCATTCATAAAATATACATTTAGCACGAATCCACCCCGACTCCTACCCACAAGGATAGACCGCTCTGAAGTTAGTTCCCGTCCGGAGATTGCTCGCCGGCAACAGCCGGACTCGCGGTCCACAGAACGGACTCCGGATGGGCACTAAGTTAACATCCTGGAAATCCAAAGAGATAAGCGGTTAGACTTAATCTTATGAGAATGAACATGACCATGAACTGCGTGACCACTGTGCTGCTTACTGGAGCGCTGCTGGGACCCTCCCCCATCCTCCTGCGGCCCTGTGTCCCGCCCCAGACGGGAGAAGGGGGCTCTCAGGC
>JAUVWC010000324.1 GCA_030604325.1 Candidatus Zixiibacteriota bacterium
GATCGACCAGCCAACGGGTATGCTTCCATTGGGTACTCCGGAAAAAGTATCTTCGAAGAGGAGATCTTGATCATCTCCAGGGTCCGTTCCACCGCCCCCACCACACCCGGCACTGACGGCCGCCAACACAGCCAGCACGCCAATGGAAATCAGGTAATGTCTCAGACGGAAATTTCTGGTCACTCTTCTCACCCCAGCCTGCATTGCACCGGTAGCAAGGAGCACCTCAGCCCTGGGATTTCCAGAACTTTGCGGCCCGCTCCTTGTCGGCACCGGCTTCCTCGATGCGCCTCAACCCCTCGTTGATGGCCTCGGTCGAAGCCGCGTACGAGAACCGTACATATTCCTGGTCTTCATCGTCGGCCCGTCGCCCGAAACACTGCCGGCCCAGAACCGCCACACCCGCTTCGTAGAGCAGGTAGTTCTGCAGAGCCTTTGAGTCCGGTAAACCCAAATTGGCGCATACCTCCGTCACATTCGGCCACACGTAGAAAGCTCCGGCAGGGCGCAGGCAGGTTATACCGTCGATCGCATTCAGGCCATCTACTATAAGGTCACGCCTCTGGTGGAAGGTTTGTTTCATCTCTTCCGCCTTATCCTGCGGACCTGTTACGGCCTCCCCACCCGCTACCTGGGTGAATGCGGCTGTGCACGAGTTGCTGTTGGTCATCAGCCGTGCCACCCCTTCCGCCAACCTGACAGGCATCGCTCCGTAGCCGAGCCGCCATCCTGTCATGGCATAGGTCTTCGAGTGCCCGTCGAGGATCACCGTCCTGTCGGCCATCCCCTCGAACTGGGTGATGCTCTGGAAGTCCCCGTCGTAGACGAGACGACTGTAGATCTCGTCGGAGAACACCCAGAAGTCGTACTTTTGGGCCAGTTTGGCCACCCTCTCCAGGCTCTCGGGCGGCACCACACCACCCGTAGGATTCTGCGGGCTGTTTATGATGAGCAGCTGTGTCTTTTCGGAAACGAGCGCTTCCAGTCTCTCCACATCGAAGCTGAAGGCGTGCTCCTCTTCCAGCGGCAGGGGAACGGCGTTAGCACCGACGAAGTCGATCATCGATTCATAGATGGGGAAACCGGGATTCGGGTAGATGACATCGTCCCCCTCATCCACCAGCGCCAGAATGCCGAAGAACATGATCGGCTTGGCACCGGGTGTCACCACCACATTTTCCACATCGTAGTCGGTACCACGAGTCCGGTTCACCTCTTCGGCGAGTACCTTACGCAGATCCTGCAAGCCGGCCGACGGAGTGTAGTGCGTGTACCCTTCATCGAGGGCGCGCTTGGCTGCTTCTCGGATGTTCTCCGGTGTATCGAAGTCGGGCTCTCCAATGGAGAAAGATGCTATATCCCGGCCCTCTGCCTTGAGCGCGTTGACCTGGGCTAATACTTCAAATGCCGTCTCGGTCCCGAGACGTGACATGCGCTTCGCGAATTTCATTCTGACACCTCGAGATTCATGATGGTGCAAGGACGGCAAGAATTCTAGGCAGAGCAGTCCAATATCAGAATTCTAACAAACCGTATCATACTGCACCTGTCAACAGAGTGTCCCCATGGGCTTCAACGCCCCCCACCACGACGCTTCTCCTCGCGAATGCGGCCGAATGGATCGCCCGGTTTCCACTCGATCCACTTCTCCGAGTCGGCGATGCGCAGGCCGGCCAGCAGCGCCGCCATCATCTCCTGCACCGCACCTCCGTAGATCCAAGACTCGGAGTACTCGTCTGAGGGTTGGTGATAGGTTTCAGCCGTCCACCGCCGCTTGAACTCCATTCCCCACTCCTGCGTCCTGCCCCGGTAGGTAACACCGGCTTTCAGGCTGGTAGCGGGAATTCCCACCTTGGCGAAAGAGAAGTGGTCGCTGCGGAAGAAGCTGCCCACCTCGGGACGGGGATCCGGCTTGACGACCATGCTCATGGCGGAGGCAACCTCCCCCACCACCTCCCACAGGTCGGAACGCTCACCGCCCACGAGTACGAGGTCATCTGTCTCCCCCCACATGTTCATAGAGTCGAGATTGATGACCGCCACGATCTGCGTGGAGGGAACGGGC
>JAUVWC010000127.1 GCA_030604325.1 Candidatus Zixiibacteriota bacterium
ATCTGACAGTGAAATCTCCGGGCGCGGACGAGATCTGTTCCGTGGAAGCTCTGGCCCTGGATAACAGCCGGGTGGTGGCAAGAGCAACCGGTCCCGTTGGATCAGCCCTTGCACTACACATCCCCGACGCAAAGCTCTGGTCACCCGATTCGCCCTCTCTCTACGACCTCAAGGTAACGTTGCTGGAACAGGGCAGTGCCATCGATGAAGTAGAGAGCTACTTCGGTATGCGGAAGATCTCCCTGGGCAGGGACGACGAGGGCGTGCTGCGGATTCTTCTCAACAACGAGTTCCTATTCCAGCTCGGGCCGCTGGATCAGGGCTTCTGGCCGGACGGCCTCTACACGGCACCCACCGATGAGGCACTGCGCTACGACATCGAGGTCACGAAGGAGCTCGGTTTCAATATGGCCCGCAAGCACGTCAAGATAGAGCCGGACCGCTGGTATTACTGGTGCGACAGGCTGGGGCTGCTGGTGTGGCAGGATATGCCGAGCGGCGATGAGTATATTGGCCACGACGACCCCGATATTGAACGCACCGCCCAGTCGGCGAGGCAGTTCGAACTCGAACTGAAACGTGCCATCGACGCCTTCTACAACCATCCCTCCATCGTGATGTGGGTACCGTTCAACGAGGGCTGGGGGCAGTATGACACCGAACGACTCGCCAGCTGGATCAAGGAATACGACCCCACGCGCCTGGTGAACAACACCAGCGGCTGGGCCGACCGCGGCGTGGGTGACGTACATGACATCCACTCCTATCCCGGACCGGCGGCGCCCGAGCCCGAACCGGACCGCGCCATGGTCCTGGGGGAGTTCGGCGGGCTCGGCTACCCCGTCGCCGGTCATCTGTGGCAGAGCGAGAGGAACTGGGGTTACCGCAGCTATGATTCCCCTGAGAAGCTGACCTCTGCTTATGAGACTCTGCTGAGGAGACTGCACCGGTTGATCGGTGATCCCGGCCTGTCGGCCGCCGTATACACTCAGACAACCGACATCGAAACCGAGGTCAACGGACTGATGACCTACGACCGGGCGGTGATAAAGATGGACGCCGAGCGTGTCGCCGCCGCCCGCCGCCGGCTCGAGATGCCCCCACCGGAAATCACCACCGTCGTACCCACTTCGCAAGAGACGGCCTTCTTGTGGCGGTATACGATGCAGCAACCTCCGGAGGACTGGTACCGGCCCCGCTTCGATGCTTCCTCATGGAGGGAAGGAGAGGCCGGTTTCGGGAAGCAGGACACCCCGGGAGCGGTGGTGCGGACCGGCTGGGAGACTTCCGATATATGGATTCGCAGGGAGTTCGATCTGCCGCGGGGCAGTTATGACAATCTCTACCTTCTGATCCATCACGACGAGGATGCGGAGGTTTATATCAACGGTGTGCTGGCGGTGAGACTGGGCGGCTACACCTCAAATTACGTTGATGAAGCGATCTCTCCAGAGGCAAGGGCTGCTCTTAGACGCCGTGGGAACGTGCTCGCCATCCACTGCCACCAGACCAGAGGGGGACAATTCATCGACGCCGGATTTGTCACTATTCGCTAGATATCTTGATTCACTCAGTGACGGGGATGTGTCGTGCCATCCGGTTGCTTTCTAATTCTACAAACCTGCCTGAACGTAACTCGTACATCGTGCCACACTTCGGACAGCGGACCCTATCCCCGTTACGCCGCTGTTTCCTGCTCCAATCTTCGGCCGGATGGTGGGAGACCTCCTCCCCACTAATTACATTCCTCTAAAACCAGGGTAAGCCTTATCACCTATCTCGTGTAGAACTTGTGTATCGTAGTCTGCCTGTAAGTCTGCCCCGGCCTGAGAATAGTTGATGGGAAATGGGGATGGTTCACCGAGTCGGGGAAATGCTGGGCTTCGAGGCAGAATCCGTAGTGCTGATCATAAACAACCCCCCCAGGGCCCGTGAGGGTTCCGTCGAGGAAGTTGCCCGTGTAGAACTGCACGGCCGGCTCGGTGGTGTAGATCTCCATCACCCGCCCGCTGCGGGGTTCATATACTCTGGCCGCCAGAAATGGTTCCTCAACCGTCTCCTGCTGGTTCAGGACATAGCAGTGATCGTACCCACCGGCAAATTGATCACCCCGGATCTGCCGCATGCGCGAGCCGATGGTCCTGGGTTCGGTGAAATCCATTATCGTTCCGGCCACCATCATCAACTCACCCGTGGGAATCAATGTCTCGTCAACCGGCAGGAATTGGTCGGCGTTGAGCATCAGCTCATGATCCAGGATGTCTCCGGAACCCGCTCCGGCAAGGTTGAAGTAACTGTGATGGGTGAGGTTGACCGGGGTCGGGCTGTCGGTGGTGGCGGTGTAGTCGATACGAAGCTCGTTGTTGTTCGTCAACGTATAGACGACCTCGACGGAGAGGTTGCCGGGGTAGCCCTCCTCCTGGTCGGGGCTGAGGTAGGTCAGCCTCAGCGCAGGCCCCTCCTCCGTCTCCTGCGGTTCGGCCTTCCACACGACTTTGTCGAATCCCTTGATACCCCCGTGGAGATGATTTGGACCGTCGTTGTGGGCGAGGATGTACTCCTGCCCCTCGAGGGTGAATCTGCCGTTGGCGATCCGGTTTCCCACGCGGCCGATGATGGAGCCGAGATAGGGATGGCCGTCGAGGTATTCCTCCAGCGTATCGAGACCGAGCACGATGTTGCCGAGTATGCCCTCCCGGTCGGGAACCTCCAGCGACACCAGAATGCCACCGTAGTTCGTGATCCTGGCCCTCAGACCGTTAGCATTGGTCAGTGTGTAGATATTCACACCGAAAGGCTCCTGCTGGATGTTCATATCGGCTTGTTCAGACATGTAACGAGGCAGCCACACCGCCATCTCGCCCACGCCACGGTGCGACCAGGCGTAGTAGGGAATGGCGGTGAAATCGACCGGCTCTTCCGTACCGGGCCCTTCCCCGCCGCCGCGGGCTCTGGCCAGCGCCGTAGTCCGCAATACCGTCACCCCGCCCAGAAGATCGGGGAGATGCTCTGCTGTGAACTCCGCCTCATCCGGCAGCACCAGATGCGACACCTGCCCCCCGTTGTCGGCGAACTCGGCACAGTAGACGATGGGACCGCGCTCCAGAGCTACCAGTCCGGCATCCTCCTTTACCATGGGATGTGCCACCACCCGGCGGACCGGCATCGGCAGGTGCAGCTCGATCATGTCACCGGCTCTCCAGGTCCGCGTTATACGGGCGAAACCGTCCTCCAGCTCCAGCCCGTGCGGCTCTCCATTGATCTTCAGCCCGATCTCTCCGGCCCTCTCTCCCGTGCCGGCTCCCTCGAGGTAGCTATAGAGATCACTCGGTACGGGCCTGCCCCGGGCCCAGCCCGGTATACGCAGCTTGATGGTGAACCTCTCCGGATGCTCGGGAGTAATCCTGACAGTCACATCCCCGTCCCATGGATAGCTGGTCTGCTGAGCCAGGTTGACCGTATTGTCATCCAGCTTCACATTCCCCGCGCCACCGATATAGAGACCGACGTAGATCACATCATCCTCACAGGCATATACGTAGCCCGCAATTGACGGCAGGAACCGCACAACGTTTACCGGGCAGCATGAGGTACGGAACCACGGCTGACGGGTAGCAGATCCGTGGTTGAAACCGTACTCACCGTCGGAAGCCAGCGGAGTGGGATAGAAGAATAGATCGCCGCTGAGCGATACCCC
Organism: Candidatus Zixiibacteriota bacterium; assembly: GCA_030604325.1. Classification (GTDB taxonomy): domain Bacteria; phylum Blakebacterota; class Blakebacteria; order Blakebacterales; family Blakebacteraceae; genus JAGLTZ01. The sequence goes on from JAUVWC010000127.1 coordinate 3,698, forward strand.
GGAGAGGAAGCCGTTGTAGAGAACACGTTCCAGCACATCGAGGTAGCTGGCGTCACGGTGTACCAGGAACATGCGGTAGTTCCACATGGCATTGGCAATGGCGGCACACGTCTCGTTGTAAGCCGTCGCGTTCGGTAGATCGTAATTGTCGCCGAAAGCCTCCCCGCGCCGGCTGGCGCCGATGCCGCCGGTCAGGTAGAGCTTCTTGGAGACGACGTTCTCCCAGATACGGTCGAGGGCGTCGATGTACTCCCGCCGGCCAGTCAGGGCGGCCACATCGGCCATGCCGCTGTAGAGGTATCCGGCACGGACGGCATGACCCACCGCCTCGCTCTGCTGGATCACCGGCTCATGGTCCTGGCAGTACTCGCCGTAGAGCTCGCGGTCGTGGGCGTAGCCGCGCTCATCGAGGAAGAACCTGGCCAGATCCAGGTATTTCTCGTCTCCAGTGGCTCGGTAGAGTCTGGTAAGGCCAATCTCGATCTCCTCGTGTCCCGGCACAGCGTGCAGACCGTCCGGTCCGAATACAGTGTTGATGTGATCGGCCAACCTGATGGCCACCTCGAGGAGGGTGCGCTTGCCGGTAGCCTGGTGGTGGGCCACCGCGGCCTCGAACAGATGGCCGGCGCAATACAACTCGTGCATATCCTTCATATTGGTCCACCGCCGGTCGGGTTCCACCAGCGTGTAGTAGGTGCTCAGATAGCCGTCGTCCCACTGGGCGGCAGCAATGTCGGCAATCAGATCGTCCAGATAGCGGTCGAGCTCCTCGTCATACATAACGGCCAGGGAGTAAGAGGCACCTTCGATGACCTTGTACACATCGGAATCGTTGTAGTAGATCCCTTCGAACTCACCCTCTTCCAGGCGGCCCGCCCTGGCAAAATTGCTGATTCGTCCCGTCTCCTCACACTTCTGAAAGTCGTAGGGGATGGTGACTTCACGGTTGGTGCGGAGGCGCGGTGACCAGAAACCGTCACGGACCTGGACCTCGGTGAAGGGAACCGGCGCAGCCGCAAAATACTTCTCCCCGCCCGGTAGCAACACGGTGAGGACAGCCACCAGCACCAACAGGCCTGCCGCTCCAATCAGCAATCGTCTGGTATCCATAACCTCTCTCCTATTCACCCGGCTATGCCGCTCATTGTGATGTTCACGCGATTTTATGGAAACCTCCTGACGTCACGCTGTACGCACGCAAGGCAGGTCGTCTAGAGAATATCTATACTAACACCAAGTGATGATATGTGCTTGTACTGCATTTTGGTGCTGACATCCTTGTCATAGAGGGCTACGAACTCGATCTTCACGTTCAG
>JAUVWC010000179.1 GCA_030604325.1 Candidatus Zixiibacteriota bacterium
AGCGCCAGTGGTCCTCCATGAACGCCACTGTCTGGTAGGCCCGGTCGCCGGAGAAGGCCCGGCGCACCAGCTCGAAGTATTGCCGGATGGCTGGATCGGTAGGTCGGGCCCCACGATCCCGGGGCTGCGACCAGGCGGTAACCGGGGAAAGGACGGCCAAGGCGAGCAGGACCGCAAGCCCGCGCAGGTCTCTCCTGATTCTTATTTTAGCTCGCATGATTTCTCTCCGAACCATTCCGCTTGTTTTCAAATTCCCCGCTGCGGCCAGAACGCGGCTGACAGGGCGACAAGGAGAAGGGGGATAGACCGGCCGGCGAGCCGGTACACCTTCTTCATCCACCGCTCCCGGGCTTCGGTATCCTCCAGTTCATTCTCTTCCACGAGAGGCAGCCGGGGGCACTTCTCCCGCAGCTCCCTGGCAAAGAATCCGCATGCCTCCCCCACTTTCCCTCCTTCTACGTTGTAAAGCGGGACCCTCAGCCCACAGGTGGGGGAGCGGCTCTTGAGGACGAAACCCTGTATTTGTTGGGATGAGAGGGCTCGGATCCGGGCCGCGCAGAAAGCCTCCATCTCTTCTGTCCATTCCCTCCCGCTGTCGGCGCCGACCATACGCGGGGCCCGTGCCTCACCCACCAGCTGCACCGGCTCGCGAGGAACGCCCATCCCCACCTCGTGTTCCGGACAGACAGGCACCCACTCGAGGTGACGTGACAGGATATCGGCCAGAACCGTACTCCGCTTGTGGCCGCCATCATAGCGAACCTTCTCACCCAGAAGACAGCTGCTTATTCCAACCCTCGGCTTGACCATCAGCTCTGCTATTCGGCAGGTGTTCGCCCCAGTATGAAGGTGCTGCCCATAATTAAAAGCGCGCCGGCGATACTCAGAATGTTGGGAATTTCACTGAAGAACATCAAACCCCATGTGGCGGCGAATACGATCTGAAGATAACAAACCGCCGCGGCTCTACCCGCCTTTTCCATCTTGAGGCCCCTGGTAAGGTTGAGCTGACCGAAGTGTGTGGCAACCCCGACTCCCACCAGTAGCAGCCATTCCAGGGCATTCGGAGCAACGAATCGCGCCATGACCGGGGGAATTGAACAGAGGGTACTGACCAGGGCAAAATAGAACACGATCACCAGTGAGGCTTCCGTTCGCCCCAGCTTCCTCGTTACTACCCAGGCCGAGGCACTCAGAACGGCACCGGCCAGCGCGGCACCTACGGCAAGCGGATCGAGACCTGAGCCTACCCCCCCGAACAACGCTGTCGGCTGCGCGACCAGCACTACTCCGGCCAGGCTGACCAGTATCAGGCCGACTTCCTTTGCGCCAATCCATTCCGCCAGAACCCATACGGCGATGATGGCGGTAAATGTGGGATTAGTGAACTGGATAACGGTGGCGTCGGCCAGCGGCAGATGGATCAGAGCATAGTAGAAACAATTCAGGGCAAAAAATCCGAGCAGGCCGCGCAGGATCAGCAGTCGCCTGTGGTTGCCCCGGGGATCGAGGCGCCGGCGACGCAGCATTCCGTAACTGGTAACCAGTAGCACGGCCGACCGTATGAACACCACCTCATAGCTCGGTAACCGCTGCCCCGCGATTTTCACCAACAGGCTCATCACGCTGAAAAAGAACGCTGCGGCCGCCATATACTGCAGCCCGACGGAGAAACTTCTGGTCTCTGCTGGCAGCATGGTCCGCAACAAACGTCCTCTGCCCGTATACGCCACCCACTTTTTTACTCGTGTATCGACATCTAATGTCCCGAGTCAGAAGTCCGTTGGAGGTTCACCGGGCGGCCGGTTACATTCACTGATTGTCCAGACTCAACCGGGTAAAGAAGAGGTCACGTGCGCGGACGTCCTCGTGCGGCGGGCCGTCCCGGACGGAGACGGAGTGAAATGGCCGCAGGCGGAACACCGGGTGCGCCCCGACTTCATTCAGGCTCAGACCGGGGAGATGCAGGGCGCGGCCGGTATCTGCGTGAGCCTGCTGCGGCTCTACCTGGTCGAGACAGGCCGTCCCGAACTCATCCTGCGCCTGCCCGACGAGGTCTTTATTCCTCTTTGACGGCGCCCGGCAATAGTTGAATGTTAAGGCTCGAAGAGAATCCGGGGTCCGGCTGCATTTAAATTAGTTGGGAACTAAACAGCGGCCGGCCGCGCGCCATCGAAGAAACTGGAGGGATTAGTTGCTCGGAAAACGCAAACCAGAACCGACGCTTTTAATTTCACTGATTCCGGTCGTCATACTGATCACGGCTCTCTTCTTCAACATCGCGATCCTGGAAGGTACGGGTCACATCCCTCTCATCCTCGGCGCCATCGTCGCCGCCTGCGTAGCCGGCTTCGTTCTCGGCATGCCGTGGAAGGTGATCGAACGGGGCATGACCCACGGTATCACCACGGCCCTGCCGGCTATCCTCATCCTGGTCATCGTCGGCCTGCTGATCGGCATCTGGATCGCCAGCGGAGTGGTGCCGATCATGATCTTCTACGGGCTCAAGATCCTGGCTCCGGCTTATTTTCTGTTCGCCACCTGCCTGATCTGCGCCCTCATCTCCCTGGCCACCGGCTCCTCCTGGTCCACCGCGGCCACCGTCGGCCTGGCCATGATAGGGGTGGGTCAGGCGCTGGGCATCAACGCCGGCATGACGGCGGGAGCGGTTATCTCGGGGTCCTACTTCGGCGACAAGATGTCCCCGTTGTCGGATACGACCAACCTGGCCCCGGCGGTGGCGGGCACCCAGCTCTTTACCCATATACGACACATGGTCTACACAACTCTGCCCGCCCTGATCATAGCCCTGATTCTGTACGCGATCCTGGGACTGGCCATACCTGCCACCGGTTCGGTCGAGACCCCGGAGTATCTGCTGATGCTCGATACCCTGAAGGCCACCTTCAACCTGACCCCATGGCTGCTGCTCGCCCCCGCCGCGGTGCTGTTCCTCGTGTGGCAGAAAACACCCGCCCTGCCCGCACTCGTCGTGGGAGTCATCGTAGGCGCCCTCCTTCTCCTGCTGTTCCAGGGTCAGGCGGGTGGCGAGGCTCCGGGGGGAAGCGTCGGCAGAATGGTGACGGCACTCTACAGCGGTTACGAAAGCAACACGGGGGTGGCCTCAGTCGACGAGCTGCTGACGCGCGGCGGCTTGATAAATATGCTCGACACGATTGCGCTGATCATCGTCGCTCTCGCCTTCGGCGGGATCATGGAGGCCTCGGGCATGCTCGAGTGCGTGGCGGAGAACATCCTGAAACTGGCGCGATCGACCGGGGCGCTGATCACCGCCACCATCGTCAGCTGTATCGGCATGAATGCACTGGCCTCCGACCAGTACCTGGCTATCATCGTTCCCGGCCGGATGTATCGGAACGCATTCTTCAAGCGCGGCCTACACCCGAAGAACCTTTCACGGGCGCTGGAGGATTCGGCGACCCTCACCTCCCCGCTCATACCCTGGAACACATGCGGTGCTTATATGTCGACCGTGCTGGGAGTAGGATGCTTTACCTATCTCCCCTACGCCTTCCTCAACCTGCTCTCCCCCTGTATATCCATCTTCTACGGGTTTACGGGGATCACCATAGAGAAAATCGAGGATGACCCGGATACGGTGGTGGACGCCCCCGTGGAGCGAGAGATGCAGACGGTTTAAAGCCCCAGGCCTTCCAGCTCCTCGAGCATACCGCCGACCACATCGAAGCCGCCCTGCCAGAAGTCGGCATCGGTCATCTCTATGCCCGCCTCGGAGAGGATCTCGTGCGGACGCGCGGCACCACCATGGGAGAGCAGTCTAAGATAGCCCGGTTTGAAGGCATCCCCTTCCCGCTGATAGCGCCGATAGAGAGAGAGTACCAGCAGCTGTCCGAAGCTGTAGGCGTAACAGTAGAAGGGAGTGGCGTAGATGTGGGGAATGGTGAGCCACTCGTAAGCGAACTCTTCAGATACCTCAAGGCTTTCTTTAAATTGTTCCCGTAAGTTATTCATATAAAGCTCATTAAGATCCTCAGGGGTCCTGCTTTC
>JAUVWC010000055.1 GCA_030604325.1 Candidatus Zixiibacteriota bacterium
CAGGAAGAACGCCAGTGCGAATCCGAACCCGATGATGGCTCCACCCCGCTGCGCCATTATCCCCAGAGGTATGCCTATCAGGACGAAGGCCACACAGGCGAAGGGTATGGAGTATTTCTTGTGGATCTCCACCAGGTAGCGGTTGCTCTGGCCCTTGAAGAAGATGGCATTGCGCTCGGCGGTCTGCAGCTGTTGGTAGAGAGCTTTATGGGCGGCGAGTACCCGTCCCTCAGGTTGCAGCGCCCTGCCCCCCTCGGGAAGATCGACGGCCTCCCCTCGCACCACCCGTGCCAGGAAGGGGTGGGGCAGGGCCGCCAGCTGGCGGGTGTTTTCGGCGGACCTGGCGTCGCGGGCCACGGCCCGGGCCCGCATATCAGCCACAGGGAGTTCCCGATCCCCCCTCACACCCGTGTCGCTGCGCTGCAGTTGGGTACCCTCCACCGTGAGAAAGGTTCGTAGCTGGGAGAACCGGTGGATGCGCGTCTGCCCGTTCCGAACCTCGGTGATCGTGCCGTTGCGCAGATCGAGATTGAGGGTCTCTCCCTTCTCGTCGAAACTCATCAGCCCCCACTCGGCCTGGATTATCCGGGGAGGGTTGGGAGGGGCAAAGTCGGCATGCTGGAGGATGGTCACTCCGTCGACCCTGGAACTGACAGGATCCACTTCATCCATGTAGAGCGTGTAGCCCTGCACGCCCTCGACGAATACGCCGGGGCGCAGGGCGAGGGAGGGGCGCTTCATCCTGATATCGGAGGTAAGGGTCTTGGCGCGGTAGTTGAAATCGGGCAGGATGCGGTCGTTGAAGTAGACGAGGGCGACGGCAATGGCCGCGCTCATCAGTATCACAGGAAGTCCGAGACGGACCACGCTCACCCCACTGGCCTTCAGAGCTGTGATCTCGCCGTCTTGGGAAAGCCGGCCGAAGGCCATCAGCACGGCCACCAGCACGGCCATGGGGACGGTGAGGGCCACCATCCAGGCGATATTGTAGATGAACAGCTCCACCACAACATGGACTTCGAGCCCTTTACCGATGACCAGATCGAGGATTTCGATCAGGTAATCCATCAGGAAGAGGAAGGTCAGGACAGCCAGAGAGAGCAGAAATGGGCCCGGATGTTCTCTTGCTATATAGCGGGACAGGATTCTCACGGCATTTCGAGTATAACGATGTTGGTCCACCTCGGGCCAGCCCGCAAACGGGCCGACTGCGGGCGCAAAGTAGACTTGTTTTCGGCCATCTATATATCTTACACTTATTAACTCGACAAAAGTCCACACAATCGTCCCTCACACAGGAGGTCTGCTCGGGCACCTTGTGATCGTGTCAAGCAACCGACGTCTGAGCAACGGACGTCGGGCAAAAGTTAACGAGCAAGGAAGACTCGGGTGGCCTTGGGATTCCCCCGCATAGCGACATGGCAACTTGCTGTCCTACTGGTCTGCATGTGCGCCGGTTTAAGCGTGCCGGCCGCTGCATTCCAGGAAGAGGGGCCTGTTCGTGGGTGTGTGGGGGTACGGGAGTATCTGCTGGATGGTGTGTATGACAACATGACCCATCCGTGGGTTCCGTCGGGGAGACTTCGTTTGCCGGCTGCCTTGGGGCGGCGGGGGTTGTATTTGAGGGGATCTCTTCCCGGCTACAGCCAACGCGTAGAGGTGCGTCCGGGCCACCGTTATATCTATTTCCAGACCCTTTACGGTTCTTGGAAGGTCCAGCGGCCGGTAGTCATGGGGTTTGAGGAGTATCTGGAACGGGTGCGGAGCGAGCAGGCGCGCAGGATGCTCCTGGCCGGTTTTTTAAAGGCCCAGGAGAAGGAAGAAGAGGGACGAAGGTCACTGCTGGAGTTCGAAATACCGATCAGTATACCGCGGGGCCTTAGCAATGTTGTGGGGGAAGGGGGGGCCGGATTGAGGGTCTCCGGCAACCGCAGGATTCGTTTCAGCGGACGCAGCGAGTGGACTGAAGGGGCTGTCTCGACCGCCACTGCCTACACCAGCAAGTTTCCGGCCCTGAACATGGAGCAGGACTCGAGGTTCCAGATAGTCGGCAGTGTGGGCAGCAAGATCGAAGTCTCCGTCGAGCAGGACAGCAGGGCCCTGACCGATCTGGAGAACCGGATCAACATCAGCTACAAGGGCGAAGAGGACGAAATCATCCAGGAGATCGTTGCGGGGAACACCGAATTCCGCCTGCCCGGCTCCCAGTTCGTGGGTTTCAACCAGGGAGCCAGGGGGCTGTTTGGCATCAGGGGGTCAGCGCGGCTGGGGGATCTCACCTTCACCGCACTGGCAAGCCAGGAGAAGGGTTCGGGAGAGAAGGCCACCTTCCGGGCGGGAGCCAGGGAGACCATGATTAGGCGGCCTGATATAGAACCGCTACTGGGAGCATACTATTTCCTCGATTACATATACCGGGACCGCTTTAAGGACCGTGTGTTCGTACCGGCCGACTCGATTGTTTCCATCAACATCTTCGTGGATGACCAGCGGTACCAGAACGACACGGAGAAAGCGGCGGTGGAAAACGCCAAGGCGTACTTCGATCCCTCCAATCCCGCACCGCTCGACTCCCGCGATGCCCACCTCGGCTCGTTCCACGAGCTCAGTCCTGAGGAGTATTACGTGAACCGGGCGGGAGGATTCATCGCCCTGAGTGTCAGTCTGGGGCCGAAAGATGTGCTCGGGGTGGTCTATACGACCGCCGAAGGGGAACAGGTCGGTACGGTACCGACTCCGGATGCGCCGGATTCGCTGATCATGAAGATGATCAAGCCGACCGATCCCCGTCCCGAAGACAAGACGTGGAAGTACGAGCTGCGCAGCGTCTATTATCTGGGCTCGAGAAATATTCCCCAGGAAGGCTTTCAGGTCCGAATATTCTTCGATCCCCCGTCAGGGGAGGACGAATACACTCAGAAGGGGGTCGACTACCTTCAGATCCTGGGTCTGGACCAGTGGGGGGAAGTGCCGGGCACACCACCCGATGGCAACATCGACCTGAACGAGAACTACGTGAACCTGGCCAGGGGCGAACTGATCTTTCCCGATCTCGAGCCTTTCAAGAACCCGGGGCTCGAGGTGACGGTTGACATGTATGACACCATCGACCGTCGTGTGCTCACTCAGGCATCCCGCTACTACCTGGAGATCAAGCTCGCCACCCGCGCTAACAGCTATACCCTCCCCGCGATAAACATCCTGGAAGGAAGCGATGTCGTGACCCTTAACGGCCGCCGCTTGAACCGTGGTTCCGACTACCAGATCAACTACCTGACGGGGGAGATCACCTTCCTGACCAATGCTATACAAGATCCCACAGCTGATGTCAGAGTGGATTATGAGTACAGCCCGCTGATCCAGCTCGAGCAGAAGGTACTCCTCGGCGCCCGTGCCGAGTACCGGCTCGGTCAAATGGGAACTATCTCGGCAATGGTGCTGTCGCGCAGCGAACGGACACTCGATCGACGCGTGCGCCTGGGCCGGGAACCGACCCGCATGGTTGTGTGGGATGCCAACACCGTTCTGAGATGGGATCCCCAATGGTTAACAAGGATAGTCGACGCGCTGCCTCTGCTGCAAACCGAAGCTCCCTCCCATTTCGACTTCGAAGCCGAGGTTGCCCAGAGCATCCCCGATCCGAATACGACCGGTGAAGCACTGGTGGATGACTTTGAAGGCGCAAAGAACATCACCGGCTTCGGGATCGGACGCGGACGCTGGTCACCGGCGGCAACACCGGCAGGGCGGACGGCCGAAGAGCGGGCCCGGCTGATCTGGTACAACCCGTGGGAGCGCATCAGCAGCCGCGATATCTGGCCTCAGAAGGAAACCGATATCCGCTCCGACCAGGTGAATGTGCTGAAGCTGGCATTGGTTCCCAACCGGCCCAGCCTGTGGCCGGTGGGCGCCTACCAGTGGGACACGACCGAATTGAACAGGCGCTGGAACGGGGTGCAGCAGGCTGTTGCCGCCGGAGCGGCGGACCTTACCCAGATGCAGTATCTGGAACTCTGGATCCAAGGCTATCAGGGAGAACTCCACATCGACCTGGGGACCATATCGGAAGACGTCAATGGGAATGGAGAGCTCAATACCGAGGACCTGGCTCCCAACGGGGTGCGCAACGGGGTGATCGATGAGGGTGAAGACGTCGGTCTGGACGGTCTCGATGACAAGCTGGAACTGGACTTCTATATCATCCACGCCGGTGAGAACCCCTTCGACTACCCTACGTTGGAAGAGAAGAAGAACCGCTACAGGCAGCTCTATTCCAACCCGCTCTGGTACTGGGACAGGAGCCCGGACGATCCGGCCCTCGACAACTGGAATTATTCAAATGCCAACGTCTACACGCACGTAAACGGGACCGAAGGCAACAGGCTCGATCCGGACCGGCAGGGCCGGCCCGATACCGAAGACATCAACCGGAACGGCTACCTCGACAGGTCCAACAACTATGTCTCCTATGTGCTGAATTTGAGTCCCGACTCCGCCGACAGCGTTTATGTGGCTGGTGGAGACAGGGATCCCGCAAACTGGGGGGAGCATGATTCATGGCGGCTCTACCGCATCCCCCTGACCGATGTGGCGGGGGAGGTGGGCTCGCCCGACCTCTCCCTTGTGCAGAGTATTAGGCTGTGGGTGACCGGACCCGTGGACACGACAGCCTTTCTGGTCTCGATCGCCGCCATCGACGTGGTGGGGAACCGGTGGCAGGAGCGTTCCGTGGTGGTGGCTGACACAACCCTTCCTCCCGAGACGGTCAGGGTGAGCGTACGGAATACGTTTGACAACGCCGGTGAATACATACCGCCTCCGGGTGTTTCTGCGGTGCGCGACAGGATCACCAACCTGCTTGGTATGGAGCAGTCGCTGGCAGTGACCTTCTCCCAGCTGCCCTCCGGAGTGGAAGGAGAAGTCTTCCGCACGATCATCAAAGCCGAGGACTTAACGCAGTACCAGGGCCTGGAGATGTTCCTCAACGGGAGGCCTGCTGAGGCGTGGATGGCCAGCCAGGACACCAGTTACATCGAAGGTTTCCTCAGGTTCGGTGCCGACGAGAACAATTTCTACGAATATCAAACGCGTGTCTATCCCGGCTGGGATGAGCGTAATCATGTGCACGTTCGCTTCGACGAGATCACCGCGCTCAAGATAGCCCTGCTGGAACGTTGGCAGGCGGAGAGTGGTGTGCCGGATACTACGGCGGGGCATTATCGCGTTCGAGGACGGCCCAGCCTCAGCAATATAAGGCGTCTTTCGGTGGGATTGATCAACCGGCATCCCACCCTGCCGATAGATGGCGAGATATGGGCGGACGAGATGCGGGTGGTGGATGTGCGCCGGGACCGTGGCAGCGCCACTCGTGTCGGTATACGAGCTCAGATAGCCGACCTGAGCACAATTGACTTCAGGTTCAGCCGCAGGACCGCCGACTTCCACGGGCTAAGAGAAAAGCGAGGTTCCCTCAGCACTACCACCAATACCAGTTTCTCCTGGGATACCTCCCTCGACAAGTTTACCAAACCCGTGTGGGGCCTGGTTATCCCGTTCTCGTTCAGATGGAAGAGCAGCCGCAGCCTTCCGAAGTACCTGCCCGGCTCAGATCTGATCCTGGGAAAGGGAGCCCGATACGAGCACCAGACCTATCAGAACGACCAGAGTCTGTCGATTTCCTTCAGGAAACAGGCCCCCAGCAAGTCTGCTTTGCTTGCCTGGACAATAGACCGTATGAACGTGTCGTTTAACAGCAGTCGCCGGGACGGGCGCAGTCCGATCAATCCGATCAACAGATCTTCCCGGCTGCAGGGTTCGTTCGGGTACGATCTATCACCGGCATCCACAACAGAGTGGTATCTGCTCCGACCGATTCCCCTCCTTCCCAAGTCACTGCGCGAGATACCCTTCAATCTGCTGCCGACCCGCCTTACCTATTCACTCGGCGCTAACCAGGTGGATGAGCAGGTTGCGGACCGTACCGGGCAGCTCCGGACCCGGTATTCCTTTACCGCTACCGAACAGTACAGGTTGGGAATGCGCCCGATATCGACGCTTCGTACCAGATACGATCTCGATTTGAACTGGGACCTCACCCAGGGCTGGCAGTGGAGTGATGTGAATTTCGGCAGGGAAGTCAGACGCCGGCAGGTGTTTGATACGATCTACGAGCCGAGGACCTTCTTATGGATGACGCAGCGCTATCAGTACGTAGCCGAGTACCGGGAGAACAACGATCCCAGGTTCAACACCCGTGTCACTCCGGAAGGCAACGAGATACAGCTCGGCCGTGATGTGACATCCAACGTCGACGCCTCAGCAAACTATACGATCCAACCGGTCCAGCTTCTCGGTGTGCCGAGGGAGTTGGAGGAGGCGAAGGGGCTTGCGAGATTGATGAATGATCTGCGGAGACTGGCCTCAAAGCTGAGTCCCATGATGCTGAACCTTTCTCAGGAACGCATCGGCAACCAGTATAATCTTACGGGCCGGCCATCGCTGGCCTACCGCTTCGGGTTGAAGGAGACGCCGGATGTCGGCCGCGCCGCCGCAACGGCAACCCAGCAGTCTATGATCCGGACCGTGCGGCGGATTACCCTGAGTTCGGGCGTTGAGCTTCCACTCTCCGCCTACCTGGATGTACGACCTAATTGGAATTCGGTCGACCGGCTAAGCGAATCGAAGTCGACCTTCTCCAAGAGTGTCACTTGGCCTGCAGTTGGCCTGCAGTGGTCCGGCCTTCAGCAACTGTGGAAATTCCCCGATTGGACCAGTGCGCTGAACGTCTCCACCGGCTATCGTCGTACAAAGGAGAAGACTGACCAGCTGAGTGATGAGGGCGCTGGGATTCGGACGCCGTACAGCAGCATGGTCACCAAGGGCTTTCAGCCGCTGCTTTCCATACAGATGACGTTGAACAACGGTATTGGAATGTCACTGGCCCAGAACAATGTGGTATCGATCCGGCGGCAGCTGACCCTGGGCAGGAGCACTATGCGAACGGTAAGTGGTAATTTCAGGGTGGATCTCTCCTACTCTTTCAGCTCTCCACAGGGGATCAAGATTCCCTTCTTCAAGAAGCCGCTTCGCTTTACGAGTAACGTGGACATTCTTCTCGGGCTCGTGCGTAGCGAGGAGGTCACCGAGGTGCGCATCGGTGACAAGGAGGACGCCCGGTACGTTCCGACCGTCTCAAAAGCTACATGGTCGTTGAGGCCGAACGTACGTTATAATTTCAGCCGCAGGGTCCAGGGAGGTCTGGACATGACCATCGAGAATGTGAATGACAGGTTGATGAATAGAACGCGCAAGGTGCGTGAGATGGCCATATATGTGAATCTCTTCTTTAACTGATACACGGGAGGCGGCCGTTGCATATTCGTCGATTCATCCTTCTATTGTCGGCTGCTCCGGTCCTGGCCCTGGCGGTGCATTGCGCTTCGGGCAGTGCCGCCCGCTCGCGACCGGTCTTCGACGGCCAGGCGGCGCTTGCGCTGGTAAAGAAGCAGACCGATTTCGGTCCCCGCGTTCCCGGATCCCCGGCACACAGCGAGACACTCGACTGGATGG
>JAUVWC010000253.1 GCA_030604325.1 Candidatus Zixiibacteriota bacterium
CAGCACGATCGCCGTCAGACGCAGGTCTCTGTCCCGTAACGCTCTATAACCCACCCAGAGTGTTGAAACCACCGGTGTGCTCAGCAGCACGATCATTCCCGCCGTCGAGGCAGTCAGAGCTGTACGCCACCCGATGAGGGGGAACAGCAGACCGATCAACATCAGCAGGAGAGCACCGACATAGCCCAGCCTATAGACGACGGACAGCCCTCTGGTCAACCGGGGCTCAGGAATGCGGGTATTATCGGCCGCTCTCATGCCAATACGCCCCATATCATCCTGGTCGCCACGAAGATGAGGACGACTACGAAAGCTCTGCGCAGCCCCTGCCCCCCGATCTTGACCGCTATGGGTGGGCCGAGGCGGGCACCGATGAGAACCCCCAGTACCAGCGGAGCAGCAATACCGACAACCAGTTCATCCCGCATGAAGTATGCCACGCAGCCGGCAGCGGCGGTCAGACCCATCATGAACGTGCTCGTGGAGGTGGAGCGGTGAATCGGTGCACCGAGGAGGAGATTCAATATGGGGACCTTCACAACCCCGCCCCCAACACCGAGGGTGCCGGAGATACAGCCCGCCGCCCCCGAACCGATCAGCGCCAGTGGTGTTGCCTGGAGTTCCGCGACATCCCCCTCTACCGTCCTTACCGCTCTACCCCTCCACATATTCCAGGCGGTATAGAGAAGCAGGAGACTAAAGAGGATGAAGATGGCATCATCGGGCATGAAGCCGGCGGCAATGCTGCCGACAATCGCCCCCACCAGCGTCGTCAGCTCCAGGGTCAGTCCTACCCGCACGAGCGGCAGCCCCCGTTTCATGTAACCCGCGCTGGACGAGGTAGAGGTGGCAACAACACCCACCAGAGAGGCGGCCACGGCGAGATGGGCGGGCACTTTAAGGAGAACGGTCAGCACCGGAACGATGATGATACCGCCCCCGAGCCCGAGGATCGCTCCGAGCAGCCCGGCGCAGAGACCTGTCACCACGTACCATAGGGCATCCAGGCCGACCGGTTCGATCATCGGGTTCCGCTCCCTGCCAACAGCGGGTACTCGGTCCTGCCGGTCGCCTGCTCCCAGGCTGCTCTTGCGTGGGCCAAGGTCGTGTCCAGGACGGGTACCCCGAGCGATCCCTCCCGGGTGAGAAGTTCCAGTTCGGTGCAGGCCAGCAGCACCGCCTCGGCACCGGCTTCCACCAGGCGCCCTCCGATCGCCGAGAAGGCCTCCCGGCTCGGGCCGGTTACCGTGCCAAGGACGAGCTCCTCATAGATAATGCGGTGGATAGTATTCTGGTCCTCATCTGTCGGGAGCACAACTCCCAGCCCTCTGGCCTCCAGGGCCTCCTGATAAAACCCGTCTGCCATAGTGAACCTGGTGCCGGCCAGACCCAGCCGGGAGAAATCCCCTTCCTCCGCCGCTACTGCCACGGCGTCATATATGGTCAACAGCGGCCGTGAGAGGCGCAGATCAGGCAGCACCTTGTGGATGGTATTGGCGGCTATGAGCAGGAAGTCCGCCCCCCCGGCAACGAGCGCATCTCCCTCGGCCTGGACAAGCTGTCGCACGGTCTCCCAGTCGCCGTCGTGACAGGCGTCGCTGATGGGTTGGAAAGGTATGCTACCGATCAACACGCGAGGATAGTCATGGCTGCCCATCGCCTCGTGATGCAGTCGCACTATTGTCTGGTAATAGGTCACGGTTGACTGGGGGCTCATACCTCCGATGATACCTATACAGTCGGCCGGTCCGGACAACGTTTGCTCCTTCGATCAGACGTTCAATCGTGGCCGGTTCAGCCCTTAATATTCCCGATAGGACGCAGCCTGGCCACCTTCCTCGTTATGCCCGCATTTTCCACCACGTTGACCACGTCGGTGACGTCCTTGTATGCATCGCTGGCCTCCTCGGCCAGCACGTGACGGGATTCGGCCCTGACGTATATCCCCCTCTCCGCCAGCTCCCGGTCGATCTGGCGGCCTTTCATCTCTCGCTTGGCCTGGTGCCTCGACTTCACCCGACCCGCACCGTGGCAGGTACTGCCCCAGCTCTCCTCCATCGCCCTATCGGTTCCGACCAGTACGTAGGAGTAGCGACCCATATCTCCGGGGATCAGTACCGGATGGCCTACATCCTTATATACATCCCCTATCTCCGGATGGCCCGCCGGGAAAGCCCTGGTGGCGCCTTTGCGGTGAACACATACCCTGCGCTCCTTCCCCTCATAGGTGTGCTCTTCCATCTTGGCGATGTTGTGACAGACATCGTAGACCACCTCCATTCCCAGCTCCTGGCGGCTCCGCCCGAAAACACGCTCGAACACCTCCCGTGCCAGGTAGGTGATCATCTGGCGATTGCCGAAGGCGTAGTTGGCCGCCGCCCTCATCGCACCCAGGTAACGACGGCCCTCCTCCGACTGGATGGGAGCGCACACCAGCTGTGGGTCGGGTAGATCGAGGCTGTGGGTAGCCAGTGACCCCTTCATAATCTTCATATAGTCGTCGGCGACCTGGTAGCCGAGGCCGCGGCTGCCGCAGTGGATCATAAACGTCACCATGCCCTCGGCCAGACCGAACGCACGGGCCACGTCGGGATCGTAGATCTCCTCCACCACACCCACCTCACCGAAGTGGTTGCCGCTGCCGAGGGTTCCCACCTGGTCGAGGCCGCGCTCCATGGCGTGGCTGCCGACCGCATCCGGGTCGGCACCGGCGATGAGACCGGTACTTTCCAGATGGGCCAGGTCCTCACTCGTTCCCCACCCCTCCCCCACTACCCAGTGGGCGCCCTTGGCCAGTAGGTCCCGGATTTGGGTGCGGGAAACCTTGTACTGTTTCCTGCGGGATCCTACCCCCGTGGGAATTTCGGCGAACAGCGTATCGACAAGCTGACTGATCCGTGGTGCCACCTCATCCTCACGCAGCTCGCTGCGGAGCAGCCGCACACCGCAATTGATGTCGTAGCCCACTCCACCCGGGCTGATCACCCCGTCACGCTCGTCGAAGGCGGCTACGCCACCGATGGGGAAACCGTATCCCCAGTGAATGTCGGGCATGGCC
>JAUVWC010000161.1 GCA_030604325.1 Candidatus Zixiibacteriota bacterium
AGACCGCCTCGACTGGGAACTGTGGCTACTGATCACCCTGGTCCTATTCAGTCTGTTAGGTGCCTTCGTTCTCAATCACCTTCCCGGGCTGCTTCCACCGGTTGATACAGTCATGAAACCCGCCCTTCTCGAGACGTATACGGACGGTTTGACCGTCCTCATACTTCTCTTCTGTCTCTACGTGATCCAGAAGCACCGGCAGCTGCGCGAGGCCCGCTACAGGCTGGTTACGGTCAAGGTTCAGGAGGAGGGTCTCAAGCAGCGTCTTTCCCTGATAGAGGTCCTGTTCAAATTCTCCCATGAGGTGACTACGGGTGACGTCGCACGCGAGGCGTACGCCAACATGCTGCAGGAACTCCTCCGCATCATGGAAGCGGACCAGGTTTACCTGTATCTGCTCCGCTCCGAGACCGACGAACTCGTTCTGGAGGGCTTCCAGGGGGCGAGCGCCTTCCCAGCACGGACCAGGGTTCTAGTCGGCAAGGGATATGCGGGCTGGGTGGCCCAGCATGTGGAACCGCTGCTGCTGGACCGACCGATAGATACTACCCGCTATGAAGGAGTGACCGAGTCGGAGGGCGAGATCTGTTCCGCCGCGTTCGTCCCGCTGCTGGTGGATGAGGAGGTCTGGGGCGTGCTGGGTGTTGGCATGACTTCGTCCGATGGTATGTACACCGAAGCAGACCTGAAGCTGGTCCATCTCTTCGGGAACGCCATGGCTCTTAGTATCCGCAAGAATGATCTGATTGCGCGCCTGCAGGACAGTCTGGGGCGTAATGAGGAGACACAGATGCAGCTTATTCAGGCGGAGAAGCTGGCGGGGTTGGGCGAACTGATGGCGGGAATCAGCCATGAATTGAACAATCCTCTCGGGATTATCATGGGCAATATAGAGCTGATGCTCGAGCAGGAGTGGGATGAAAGGACACGCCGGCGGCTCGATGATATAAGTCAGGAAGCACTAAGGACGAAGCGCCTGGTGGAGAACCTGCTCCATGTTGCGCGTGGTGAGGAGATCCGTGGTGAGGAGGTGAATCTGAATGAGGTCGTCGAGCAGTCGCTGTCGATGCTCCGTTACCAGTTGAGCCTGGATGACGTCGCCATCGAGACCGACCTCTCGGACGGTCTTCCTCCCAGTATCCTGGATCCTTTCCAGATACAGCAGCTGATATTCAACCTGGTCAACAACGCCCGCCAGGCCATGCTGAAGATCGATAGCTCAGAGCGCTGTGTGACGGTGAAGACGACAATACTTCATGAAGGGGCCCCGGGCGGTTTCGGACCTGTCCCGGCCGTACACCTGCAGGTCAGGGATACGGGTCCGGGTATACCTGATAAGGTCCTCACCCGTGTTTTTGATCCTTTCTTTACCACTAAAGAGGTGGAGGACGGAGTCGGCCTCGGCCTGTCGATCTGCTACCGGATTGTCAGCCGGCTCGGGGGAAGGATCGAGGCGTCCAATCACCCCGAAGGAGGGGCGGTTTTCAGTGTTTGGTTGCCGGTGAGCATCGATGTTGAAGTGACGGACAGGGAAGCAGAACGAGCCGAGCCCCCAGCCGATGCCCCTCCGCTTACCGGGACGGTGCTGGCGGTGGACGATGAGGAGAAAATGCTGGAGATACTAGAAGAGATACTCGAGCTTTGTGGATGTACGGTGGTGACGGCCAGAAACGGCGAGGAGGCGCTTAAGGTATTGGAAGACTCGGATCCTCCGGATGCTATCGTTCTCGATCTGAGAATGCCGGTGATGGATGGAAGGGAGTTATTCCAGAGGCTCCTGAGGGAGAAGCCTGATCTGGCGGAGCGCGTACTCTTCCTCACGGCGGACACCCTGAGCCCCAGTGCCCGTAACTTCCTCGAGGGTGTCGGCCAGCCTTACATCAGTAAGCCATTCACTATCGACGAGCTGCGGGAGAAGATAGAAGTGCTCATGAAGGAGGAGTCCTGAATATCATTTCCTGGCAGTTGGCCCTTCTCATATTCCTTCTCTGTCTATCCGGGTTCTTCTCATCCTCAGAAACGGCCCTCTTTTCGCTGAACCGGAGTCGTGTAGTGGCCATTGAGCTGTCGGAACGCAGATCCTGGCGCCGGGCGCTCGGACTTCTGCGCCGGCCGCGTCGCCTGCTGGTCAGCATCTTGGTGGGGAATACCCTTGTGAACGTCGCGGTAGCCTCGCTGGGGACGGTGGTGGCGATAGATCTGCTCTCCTCCCCGGACAGCCCCCGGGCGGTGGGGGCGGGGATACTCTGGGCGACCGTCATCATGACCATCCTCATCCTGTTTTTTGGCGAAATCGCCCCGAAATCCTTCGCCCTGGAAAATGCGGAGAAGATATCCCCGCTCGTGGCGGGACCGTTGTCCGGATTCATAGCCCTTATCATGCCCATCCGTGTCGTGCTGGAGCGCACCAATGATCTTCTTATCTCTTTGGTGCGGCCCGGCCGGTTGGCCGGACCGGCCCTTTCCAGTGACGAGCTTGCTACCGCGGTCGAAGTGGGACACGACGAGGGTATTGTGGATGCCTTCGAGAGGAAGGTCATAAACAACATTCTCGACCTCGAATCCCGCACTGTGGGGGATGTGATGACTCCCCGGGTCGAGGTTGAAAGCCTGGATATCGATACTCCTGTGGAGGGGTGGGCCGAAGCGTTCCGTGCCAGCGGATTCTCCCGCCTGCCGGTCATCGAGGGGGATCTGGAAAAGGTTGCCGGCGTCTTCTACGCCAAGGATTACTTGGCGGTGCAGGTCCGTGTGACGGCTCGCCACGAGCTGAGGAGTCTGCTCCGGGAGCCCTATTTCGTGCCGGAGAGTACAAAAGTCGTGGAACTGCTCCGGGCCTTCCGCGACCGCCAGCTCCACTTCGCCATGGTTATCGACGAGTACGGATCGGTTTCCGGCCTGGTCACAATGGAGGACGTGCTGGAAGAAATTGTAGGGGACATTGCCGATTCGCGCGATAAGGAGGAGGCACCCTTCAAGCTGATCGCCCCCGGGGTGGCCGTAGTGTTTGCGGGGTGGGAGCTGGAGGAATTCGCGGAGGTGACCGGATTCCCCCTCGAGGACGAATACGCGGAGACCGTGGGCGGGTGGCTGGTGAATCGGCTGGGTAGAATTCCCAGGACGGGCGAGACTCTAACCTTACCTCCCTTCCGGTTCCATATTCTTTCATCCCGTCCCAACCGGGTGCTCTGGGTGCGGGTGGAGTGGAGGGTCTCGTGAGCACGCCGGTGTTCATCATACTCATTCTGGTGGGGGTGGTGGGCTCTGCTTTCTTTTCCGGGGCGGAGATCGCGATAATCTCGTGTAACCGGTTGCGTATGCACCATCTGGCCAGGGAGGGGAGCCGCTCCGCCGTGCTGGTGGAGGGCTTTCTCAAGAGCCCCCGCCAGATAGTCACCACTACCCTGCTGGGGACGAACTTCTGCAATGTGGCCGCAGCGGCTGTAGCCACCGGCTTCTTTACCGCCCTGGTGCCCGGCAGGGAGGCTGTGCTTGCCACGATTGTAGTGACGCCGCTGCTGCTGGTGTTCGGTGAGATATTTCCCAAGACCATTTTCAGGCAGTACGCCGACGGGGTCTGCCTGCGCATTGCTACCATCCTGCAGCTGACCCGGCGGATTCTTGCACCCCTGGTATGGCTGGCTGACGGATCGGCCTCGCTCCTGCTGAGACTGACCGGCTCACGCCGCCAGCAGCGGGATCCATTGGTGACACGAGAGGAACTGCTGGGCTTGCTGGGGGAAGGGGAGCGGAGGGGCCTGCTCCGTACGGAAGGATGGCAGATGATCCACCGGGCGTTCGGATTCTCCGAAACCCGTGTCGAGGCGATCATGGTACCGCTGGTGGATGTGTTCGCGCTTGAGGAACACACGACGGTTTCGGCAGCACTCCCACTGATAACCGAGCATGGCCATTCGAGGATTCCTGTCTACCGGGATCGCATCGATAACATCGTTGGCCTCATCTATGTATTCGACCTGCTTGATATTGCGGAAGGAAACACAGTGGGGGAGCTGATGCACCCGGCCTACTTCGTCCCGGAGACCAAGCGCCTGCAGCAGCTAATACTAGAGATGAAGCAGGGCCGGATCCATCAGACGGTGGTGGTGGATGAGTTCGGAGGAGCCTCCGGTATCATCACTCTGGAGGATGCGCTGGAACGGATAGTGGGGGAGATCTACGACGAGTTCGATCGTGCTGACCCGCCGGTTCCCAGGAAGGCAGAAGTATGGACGATTCTGCACGCCCGGACCTCGCTGGCCGAATTAAAACATTCGCTGGGGATCGAACTTCCTGTAGGCGAGTATAAAACCCT
>JAUVWC010000335.1 GCA_030604325.1 Candidatus Zixiibacteriota bacterium
AGCTATCATGCTCATGATTGTCGCCAACAGCCCTGCTCTGGCCATTGTAGCTGTTCTACTTGCTGGACTGGCATTCGCGCCCATCTTCCCGACCATCGTCGGAGTTACATTCGCGAAATTCGACTCCAGCCTCTATGGAAGTATTTTCGGGATTATCTTCGCGGTCGGATTACTGGGCGGTATCTTCGTGCCGAAAATCATCGGGAACCTGAGTGTCGGTTCAACCGTTCAGCAGAGTCTACCTATCGCAGCTGTCATGGCAGGCTTACTCTTCGTGATCGCTTTGTTTATGGGTAAAGTAGGAAAACAGCAAGACGAAGCTGCGTCTGAATGATCTGAACAGATACTACAGGATAAAGCGTGCCGGGGTGGCGGAACTGGTAGACGCCGGGGACTTAAAATCCCCTACCGCTACGCGGTGTGCGGGTTCGAGTCCCGCCCCCGGCACCAGTGTTATAAACGACTAGCTGAAAACTGGTGAGACAGGACTGGACAGGAGAGTCTCGACTTACGTCTTCCTGATAAGCAACGGAGAGAGCGCAACATGCGTGACATCCGCTGCGTATGTCAGAATAGGCAGGTGACTCTCATGGCTTCCGAGTGGCGAAATCCCAAATATGATATCAAGGCGCAGTCCAAGACTGTGTTCGAGCAGGCCCTCAGCCTGAGCTTGGCGCTCGTCGCTCTACTTTTCCTCACCTTCAATACATTCAAGGTGGATGCATACATTGCGTCGGGTGGCATAGAAGTCATCCAGATAGAGGATATCCCCGTCACCGATCAGCTCCGGGTGCCCCCGGCACCATCACGACCGCAGATCCCTATCCCCACAGCCTCGGAAGACATCCCCGAAGATGTAACCATCATGGACACAGCTCTGGATCTTGAGATGCCCGTGCCGCAACTAATAGGTCCCCCGGGGATCGGCGGCTCTCCGGACGGAGGACCGGGCAGGAGCCGGGTACACACGGCCTGGGAGGAGCCGCCCGAGCTGATGCGCATAGTGACCCCCACCTACCCTCCTGAGGCGCATCGGAAGAACATCGAGGGTCGGGTAGCCCTGACGATCGTAGTGGATGAGAGGGGTCATGTAATCGACGCGAGCGTCGTCCTATCTACCCCGTCGGGCATATTCGATGCGGCGGCCGTTGATGCGATAATGTTGTGGAAGTTCAGGCCGGCGAAGTTCAGGAACCAGCCGATCAAGGTGAGACTCAATCAGACCGTCACTTTCTCTCTCGACATCAAGCCCTGAACCTGCATCCGAGGTCCTTCTACCCCTTCGGTCGAAGGAGGTCATCAAAGCCGGGATGGCCCCAGAGCAGTTTCCAATAAGGACCTCCAAGGGATACCTGCCAAAATCCACGTTGTACAGCGAGCCTCAGCAAACGAATTGCCTCATCGAGTTCTCCAAGATGTGCAGCAATCATCGCCCGATTATCAAAACCGCCACTACGGACATACGGATGGTCAAGCCTCTTCTGCCATTCCTGCGCCTGCCGAGCCCTTAATGTGTCACCCATGCTCGCTGCAATAATACCAAGGTGTGTCTGATACCAATCATTATCTGGATATTCTTCCACCAATTTCGCAGCTAACTGTTCAGCCTCTTCTATTCTTCCCAGGAGGAAGAGAATTCTGGCGGTGTAATCTCTATAGGTTTGTGTAACCTTCATATCTGCTGGTAGAGATTCACCGTATTCCAGGCATAACTCCCATAATTTCCGCGCGTCTTCATTATAACCACCCCGATTGAGCCCTGCAGCACCCGTGTTATAGTCGGTGAAGGG
>JAUVWC010000118.1 GCA_030604325.1 Candidatus Zixiibacteriota bacterium
ATCACGAGGATCTGGAGGCGGGAAAGACCTTGAAAGCCGATCGTGTCCTGCTCATCCGTACGGATAAGAAGGCCAAGATCGGCACGCCGGTGGTGTCTGGTGCCAGCGTGAGCCTGGAGATTCTGGGCCACGGCCGGGATCGGAAGGTCACCGTCATCAAGAAGAAGCGCCGTAAGAACTACCGCCGCATCGCAGGCCACCGTCAGCGGTATACAGAGGCCGTTGTTGCCGCGATCAAGTCGGCCTGAGAATTTCAAGGGGAAGATAAAGGGCCCATAAAAAAGGCGTTGGCTCCAGCCGAAACGGCCGGGACTCAAATCCTAAGTACCTCGGTGTCAAGCGCTACGGGGGGCAGCAGGTCAAAACCGGCACTATTCTTGTACGTCAGCGTGGGACCGGCATCCACCCCGGCCCCAACGTCGGACGTGGCGGGGATGATACCCTGTTCGCACTGGTGGATGGCACCGTTGTTTTCGAGCGGCGGGGCCGAGGCGGTAAGCGGGTTCGTATCGAGTCCTAACAGTTTCCGATCGATAGACATAACAAGAATTCCTGATAGAAAGGGAAGTGAACTGTGAGCATGCAAAAGATCACAGTCGTTGGCGCCGGTCATGTAGGCGCCACCGTAGCGCAGTACTGCGCGCTTGAAGAGCTGGCTCGTCAAATCGTGCTGGTGGACATCATTGAGGACCTGCCACAGGGTAAGGCGCTCGACATGTGGGAGTCGGCCCCGGTCTCCCTGTTCGATACTAGAATAATCGGAGCCAATGACTACGGCCCCACCGAAGGAAGCGAGATCGTGGTCATCACCTCCGGTCTGCCCCGCAAGCCGGGCATGTCGCGCGATGACCTGCGCGAGAAGAATGTCGAGATCGCCAAGCTGGTTACCGCCGAGGTGGTCAAGGCGAGTCCCGACTCGATCATCATCATGGTGGCCAACCCGCTCGACGTGATGAGCTGGGTGGCATACAAGGTCTCCGGCTTCCCGAAGAGCCGGGTGATGGGCATGGCCGGTATTCTGGATACGGCCCGTTTCCGCTCCTTTATCGCCGAGAAGCTCGACGTCTCCACCGAAGACTGCCAGGCCATGGTGCTGGGAGGCCACGGTGACAGCATGGTCCCGCTGCCTTCCTATACGTCAGTTTCCGGTATTCCCCTTAAGCAGTTGATGTCGGAGAAAGATATTGACGCCCTTGTCGAGCGTACCCGTAAGGGAGGGGGCGAGATCGTCGCGCTGCTGAAGACGGGGAGTGCCTACTACGCACCCGGTGTCGCCGTCGCCCAGATGGTGGAGAGCATCGCAAAGGACAAGAAGCGGATCCTTCCCTGCGCGGCATACCTTGAAGGCGAGTACGGGATCAAAGACACATTCGTCGGCGTTCCCTGCAAGCTTGGAGCCGGCGGAATAAAGGAGATAATCGAAGTAGAACTCACCGACGAAGAGAGGGAGGCACTGCATACCAGCGCCGAGCTCGTAAAGGAGCAGCTGGCACTGGTAGAGCTCTAATCCGCTCGTGGTCCGGCGTCGGTCGACCACGATACCGAACCGGACATATTGCTATGGGCAAGTTTGCTGGGTGGAAACGTACAATTTTCCGCGAGGTCAAGGAAGCTGACGGATCGCGCGGAGGCGTACTGACTGTACGCCGCACAAGAGATCCGGATAGCTGACGTAGAGATCGCGGAAAAAAGCCGTTTCCAGACGGAAACTTTTCAATGAATGTCGATCTGGCTGTCGTCGTCCCGGTCGTCTTCCCAAACCCCCTCATCCTTCTCTTCCCAGATTTCATCCTCCTGATCTTCGTCTTCCCATGCCTCGTCATCCAACTTGTCACCCTTGGTTTCTTCATCCTCCCAATCTTCTTCCTCCTCGTCGTCCCAGTCCTCATCGGGTGCCGTGAGGTTAGGGCCGGTCGCGGGGATGGGCGAGCGTGCTTGGGGCACACCGGCATATCTATCCACGGTGCTCAGAGCAACCGCGATCCCCAGATCATGTGGTGCCAGCTCGAGGGCGTGCTCGAGGCACACCAGCGATGCCCCGTAGCTACCTTCCACGGCGTATGCCCATCCGAGGTCTGTGAGGGTGCGGTGATCATCCGGTTTCATTGAGAGGGCCTTGTGAAGCATCTCCAATCCTTCTTTGCAGTACCCGAACCTGTGAAGGGCCCACCCATATTCGCGGACTACCTTGTGCTTCTCAGGTTCGAGTTGAAGTGCCTTGCCGAGCGCCATCAGAGCCTCTGGTTCGGCACCGATCCGAGTGTAGATAACTCCCTTCAAGTAATAGTAAGCGGCTTCGCAAGGATTGAGTGATAGTGCCGATTCTACCGCCTGCAGTGCCTGCGGGTAGTCACCCAGGGTGAAGAAGACTTCGCTGATTCCCCAGTGGGCGCATTCCGCTACCACAGCGTCGTGCGTGCCGGCCATGGTGAGCACCTTGCGGTAGACAGAGATCGCCTGACTGTACTGACGGGCTTCGGCCCGCTGGTTGGCTTCCTGGAATAGCCGCTTCAGCTCTTCTCGATCGATCATCGAGAAGATTATGAGGGGTGCCTCTGACACGTGCCTCCCGACTTGTTACCATTCTACATTTCCGCTGGCAGGCGGCTATCGGGGCCAACCATATTCATCATACCATGGAATTCCCTGTGATGCTGACCATTCGTCGCCGCGTGGAGGCTCCCTGCGAGGATAATGTGGCCGGAACGGTTCATCGTGAGCTGGCGGGGCTGGACCTGTCTTCCCGTATCCCCACCGGCGGCACGGTTGCCGTTCCTGTTGGCAGCCGTGGTATCCGGAACATCGTTCAGATTATCGGCTCAGTGGTTGCCTTCCTGAAGGAGAAGGAGTTCGTCCCCTTCCTCGTGCCCGCCATGGGAAGCCACGGTGGAGGTACCGCCGAAGGACAGCTCCAGGTGCTGACATCACTCGGTATCACCGAGGAGAGCGTGGGAGCGCCGATCCGGGCCTCGATGGAAACCATAGTAGTGGGTGAGACGCCGAGAGGACTGCCGGTTCATGTCGACCGGCATGCGGGCCAGGCGGACGCCATCCTCGTGGTAAACCGCGTGAAACCGCACACAGAATTCCGCGGCTCTGTCGAGAGCGGTCTGCTGAAGATGATGCTCATCGGTCTGGGCAAGCTGGAGGGTGCGGTTCTCTACCACCGGGCGGCGATGCATACCGGTTTCTCGGTCCTGGCCGGTGAGGCTTCACCGGTTGTGATAGAGAAGGCGCGAGTGGCGGGAGGGCTTGCCATTCTGGAAAACGCGCGGGATGAAACGGCGCGCATCGTTGCCGTCGGACCCGAAGAGATGTTCGAGCGGGAGGCTGCGCTTCTGGAGGAAGCCCTCGCCCTGATAGCACGGTTGCCATTCCCGGAGGCGGACGTGTTGCTGGTGGACAGGATGGGCAAGGACATCAGCGGTGTGGGTGTTGATCCGAATGTAACGGGGCGGGGGAGCCTTGAGGCGTGGGAGCGAAGGCAGAAAGAGCTGCGTCCCGGGAGAGTGGACATCACGCGCCTGGTGGTGCGGGAACTGACTCCGGCCACCCACGGCAACGCCCTTGGAGTCGGACTTGTTGATTTCATCCCCGAGAGGATGGAGGCTCAGATAGATTGGGGGAAGACCGATCTGAATGCCATAACCGCGATGGTTCCATATAAGGCGCGCCGTCCTGTCGTCCTGGCCAATGACCGGGAGTGCATATCCACCGCACTCGCCACTTGCGGTCTGGTGGAACCGGCCGCTGCACGTTTGATGCACATTGCCGATACACTCCACCTGGAGATTCTCCGGGTGAGCGAGGCCTATCGGAGACAGGTAGAGGAGGGGGAAGACATGGAGATCCTGGAGGAGGGGGATTTCCTGACCTTCGATGCCTCAGGAAACCTCCAGCACCCGGTAACCGATATTACCTTCAGCTGAATACCAGGTGGCAGGGCAGGGAGTCCCAGGCGTCCAGATCATTGAGCAGTGCCTCGATCCGCAGCAGTATTTCCGGTTCTGTGTGTATCTCCCAGCGCAGGGGGTATATGCTCTTGCCCTCAGGTTCGCGTCGGAGCAGGAACAGCCAGGGGGGTGGGGATTCGGGGGACTGCCCGGTGTCGCTTACCATGGGTAGTATCTCTATCTCCTTCAGGGGCTCTTCAAGGTGACGGGCCAGTGCCTCAACGTATCTAAGGAGGTCCTCACCGTGGGAGCGGGCCTCGATGATCTGGTCCTGGTAGATGGGGACCATCGGGTGACCGTCGGATATGTAGCCCCACACTTCCTGCACCCGTCCCGGGGTTTTGCGAAGCATGTCGAGGGTCTCCTCACTGGGCAGCGGAATCCGTAGTTCGATTTCCTCTTCCCCCCTTGTCAACAGGCAGGTAGCCAGGGTCAGCGCGGCGCCGACCGCGGTCTCGATCGGTGCATCCACTTCGTGTGGCAGAAGAACGGTTCCGCCCGCCGGAAAGCGCCAGCGCTGCGGCACCCATCGTGCAAACATCGGGGCTATCCAGGCTCCCAGCCGGTTGGCCAGGCGTTCGAGGCCGTGAGTAGTGCGCGGGATGATGCTCGATGTAAACAGGATGGAGATAGAGAGCAGAATGCCGAAGAGCACAAACCAGGGTATGATCAGCAGGGAAAGCAGGGGCTCCACTATCCCCCGGCCCAGCCAGTAGAGAGGGCGGGGTTTCATGTAGGCGCCGCAGCGGCCGCACCGCCACGACGCTTTATGGAAGGGAAGACGGCACTGCTGACACCTGGTCGATGGGGAGGTGCTCCGCGGGGCCGGTTTGTCCACCAGTGCTCTGGCCCGGGCCGTAGCCAGGATAAGCAGCAGCAGGGCCAGCAGGCCCCAGGCGACCAGGATTATGGCAGGGTAGAATAGGTTCAAACCGTCAATCCTGCCTCAGGTCAACCGTGCGGCTGACCGTACCCCCCTTAGTGCTCTCGTAGGTCACCGTGATCTTTCCTCGGCCCGTTACGATCCACGCCACGGATACCGAGCCCATCCCCGCGATACCGCTATCTATCGCCAGTTTCTCAGGCCGCCTCTCCACGGTGCTGATCTCGTCCTGGAGCAGTCCTGAGGTAAAACCACCTGCCTGGACGGTCAGGTTGTCACCGGCGATGGTGAAGAAATCGGCCGTGCCGATCCTGTTGCGGCGGGCGGCGTCGGCCCTGGTGGGGATGGCCTTCGGGTTTCTTGCCGCGACTGTCACCTTGTAAGTGTTGCCGGAGATCCTCTCCACTTCGATATCGCCCATTTCGACCTGGGGCATCTGGTCGGTGTGGA
>JAUVWC010000167.1 GCA_030604325.1 Candidatus Zixiibacteriota bacterium
GCGATCACCGGAAACCGGCGCCCCCTGATCAGTACATCGGCCTTTCCGGCAAGTGTGTATGGATAGCCGTCGGAATAGCCGAGGGGGAGCGTGGCCACCCGGGTCCGACGCTCGGCAACAAAAGCGCGGTGATAGGAGAGGGCATCTCCCGGTGCCAGCGTCTTCACATACACGACCCGGGTTTTCAGCGAAAGGACCGGGCTCAGCTCGAGCGGCCGGCTCCTCCACGTCTCGTTCGACGGATAGTGACCGTAGACCGCTATCCCGGGGCGAACCATGTCTAGGAACGATTCGGGGAAATTCATCAGACCGGCACTGCTGGCGGCATGCCTGAGGCCGACATTCACCCCTTCCCTGCCGGCTGATTCGCAGACCTCTAGAAAGCGTCGCAGCTGAATCCGGTCGAAGTCTGCATCCTCGGTAAATGCGGTGAACACTCCTTCCAGCCGCACCCCTTCCAGAGAGGCGACCATCCTCAGAAAGGGGATGGCCTCCCGGTAGGGAACGCCTACCCGTCCCAGCCCGGTGTCGATGTTCACCTGGACGGGCGTGGTCCTGCCCAGGCTCCGCGCCCCCCGGTCCAGCTCCTCGACCTGGTCGGTGAACACGGTCTGGGATACCTCTGCACGGACGATCTCTGACACATCGCGGCCGGCGAAGGGGCCGAAATTCAAAATCATGCCCTCCACACCCACCTCGCGCAGGGCCAGTGCCTCGGCTACCTTGGCCACGGCCATATGACGGACCCCCTCGCGCTGCAGCATCCGACCCATCTCCACCAGACCGTGACCATATCCATTGCCCTTGATCACGGCCATGATGGGACGACTTCCCACCCGACTCCTGATGGCAGCGATGTTGTGACTCAGGGCCGCGCTGTCCAGCTCGATCCACGGGTCGGGACCAGTGTCCGCCCCATCGGCAGCAACGGAGGACGCAGCCGGCAGCCTCGCGCTTAACGTACTCGAGGCTGCTCCCAGCCCGACAGCCGTCAGGAATTCTCTTCTATCCAGTGATGGCATGGCGTAACGAATCCTTTGGTATCACAATGACTTTTCCAGGAGTTCTGCCAGGTCAAGAACCTCCATGCGGTCTTCCAGACCCTGATCCTTGATACCATCCCACAACATGGTCAGGCAATAGGGACAGGCTGTAGCCACGACAGAGGCATCGGTGGAGGCAGCCTGTTCCACCCGCATATGATTAATCCTCGTGCCGAGCGTCTCCTCCATCCACATCCATCCACCCCCCGCTCCACAACAGAAGCTCCTTCCCCTGTTTCGCTCCATCTCCACCAGTCTGATACCCGGGGTGGAAGCCAGTCGCTCCCGGGGGGCATCATAGATATCATTATGTCGACCCAGATAACAGGAGTCATGATACACTGCGGTCAACTCCATTCCCGTTCTACTTTTCAGTTTTTCCTCCCCGATGAGCTTCCTCAGGAACTCTACATGGTGAAACACTTTATAACGGCCACCGAACTGTTGATATTCGTTCTTGAAGGTGTTGTAACAGTGGGGACACGCAGTGATGATCTTCTCTATCCTGTAGTTGGTAAAGACCTCGATATTCTGCTCAATGAGTATCTGAGCCAGATATTCATTGCCCATGCGCCGGGCGGTCTCCCCGCAACACATCTCCTCCGTACCCAGTACTGCGAAGCTTACATCCGCCTTCTGCAGAAGCCCTACCAGGCTCCGGGTCACCTTTTTATTGCGCTCGTCAAACGAGCCGGCACATCCGACCCACAACAGGTAATCCACGTCGCCATTGTCGGCCACACTCTTCACATCCAGATCCTTCGCCCAGTCCGCCCGCGTGTCAGAACCAATAGCCCAGGGATTGAAATTGGTCTCCATGTTCTTAAAGAGAAGCTTCGCCTCCGGAGAGAGCCTGCCCTCCATGAGGACGAGATAACGCCTCAGATCCACCACCTTGTCGATAACCTCTATGAAAACCGGACAGGCTTCGTGACAGGCGCCGCAGGTTGTGCACGCCCAAAGCTCATCTTCGGAAACAACGCTGCCGGCAAGGGGCGCCGTCTCGCTGCCGGCATCCTCCCCCCTGCCGAAGCCATTCTTCAGACCGGAGAGACGGGTTTTCAAATCCAGAATGACCTTCTTGGGAGAAAGGGGTTTATCGGAGAGATAAGCCGGGCAGTCGTCCTGGCATCTTCCGCAACGGGTACAGGCGTCCAGGTCGAGCAGCTGCTTCCAGGTGAAGTCTTGTAGCTCCCCCACCCCAAAAGTCTCCTGATTTTCAATATCTACGATAGGCTTGATCTCTCCCCGGGGCGCAAAGGATCGGAAAAACTGATTCAGGGCCGAGGTGATCAGATGCAGCAGTTTGGAATAGGCAATATATCCGATGAAGCTGAAAGCCAGCAGCAGGTGCACCCACCAGAAGATGGCGTGAAGCGATCTCAGCGAGGCCCCGCTTCCGCCGGGTGAGGGGAAGAGTTGACTTATCTGCCAGCCCACAAAGGACCATCTCTCAAAGTCGGGTCTGGTGATGGCAATTCGGAGTCCCTCGCAGATAAAGCCGGTGATAAGAACGAGGAAAATAAGGACCAGGCAGATGAGGTCTTCCGGTCTGTTATCCAGCCTGTCCGGCCTGATGACGTACCTGCGAAAAGCGGTCAGCAACACGCCAACTGCCGCCGCCAGCCCGAACAGGTCTAACACAAAGGAATAACCCAGATAAAAGGATCCCTGCAGGAATACGCCACCGAAGAACAGCCGGGTGAAATCCTCTTGAACGAAGATCAGAAAAGTGCCCAACAGGAGGATGATAAATCCCCAGAATATCATGAGGTGTGATATTCCGGGGTACGGATCTTTGAGGATTCTTCTGTGGAAGAGACCGAAGGATAGAAGTGATCCGATCCTCTTCAGTACGTTATCCAGCCTGTATTCGGGCCTGCCCGTCCGCCAGAGCCGTATCCGTCTGGTCAGACCGTAGACGAGGATCAGAACAACGATAAAGCCCAGGCCGTAAACCGGCCACCGTACCCAGCTTCCCACATTCCAGAAAATTTCTCGCGTGATTTCCATCAGTCACCATTCAGATTGGAGCCGTCAAATCCCAAAGATATCACATTGCACCTGCGGCCGGGGTAGGTGAAACGTACCACATCCGGTTCCCCATGTACGAAGAGAACTTGGGGAATAAATTGTCTCCCCCTGTGGATAATCAACACGGATGGATTTGAACTTGAAACCTTACCGTTTAAACTCGAAACTCGGGATACTAGGAACTCTGAGCCCGGGGGGAAAGCATGGGTGAAAACATCGAACGGGTGGCGGTGGTCACCGGAGGTTCAAAGGGTATCGGCCGTGCCATCATCATGGCGCTGGCCGAACCGGGGTTACAGGTGGTCTTCAACCACTACGACCCACCGGATGATACGGCCGCTGACGAGACGATCAACATGGTGCAGGAGCTGGACTGTCAGATCGAGGGGTCACGGCTGGATGCTTCCGACTACGATTCAGTTCAGGAGTTCCTGGGGGAGGTGGCCGACCGGTTGGGGAGAATCGACATCCTGGTCAACAATGCCGGCATAACCAGAGACAATTTCTTCCTGCGGATGAAAGAAGCCGACTGGGACGCCGTGCTGGCGGTCAACCTCAAGAGTGCCTTCAACTGCACCCAGGCGGTGGTGCGCCACATGATGAAGCAGCACTGGGGCCGGGTTGTGAACATCGCCTCGGTGGTGGGAGTGATGGGTAATGTGGGCCAGGCCAACTACGCTGCCTCCAAGGCGGGATTGATCGGATTCACCAAGTCGGTGGCCCGCGAAGTGGCAGGCCGCAACATCACCGTCAACGCCATCGCCCCCGGCTATATCGAAACCGAAATGACGGCATCACTGCCCGACAAGGTGAAAGAGGCCTTTATGGCACAAATCCCTCTGGGTCGAGCCGGCCAGCCCGAGGATGTGGCCCAGGTGGTCAAGTTCCTGGTCTCAGAGGAAGCTTCCTATATCACCGGCCAGGTGATACACGTAAGCGGCGGTATGTACATGTAGTGGGCCAGGACTCGTCCAGGGCCCTCGTCCAGTGCAGATTCCTACCCGGGCCTGAATATCGCCACATCTCCTCGGCTATGCCGAGCCGCTCTGCCGTGGAAAAGCACCAGATATGCCCCAAGTCCGATAAGATCGAAGGCACTCTTGAACACCAGTGCCAGCCATGTTCCC
>JAUVWC010000321.1 GCA_030604325.1 Candidatus Zixiibacteriota bacterium
CCGGCCAGGCGCGGCGACGAGGAATAGCGGTGGCTATTGCGAGGAGGCGCAACGCCGCCGGTGCGGATGCAGCGGAGGACGAATTACGACGGATTTGTGACTCAGGGTACTAGTTCCGACGGATTTCTGGCTCGGGATACTAACGCCCTCCACCGCCACCTTTCAGATTCTGTTCGAGCTGCTGGAGCAGGCTCTCCAGCTGTTTCAATGCCTCGCCGTAGTCCGCCCAGCGGCCCGCCTGCAGGTGCTGCTGGGCCTCACGGTAGATGGCCAGTGCGCGGGAAGCCATCTCCGCCGGTACTCTTATAACTTCCTCTTCCCGCCCGGGGCGGGTGACGGTAATGGGAACGGTTGTTTCCACGGGAACCTCGCCCCCGAGCAGGGCCTGGAGCCCCTGCTGCAGGTTCTCCGCCATGATCACTTTAGGCCCGTAGGAGAGCAGGACCCGCTTCAGTTCGGGCAGGTCGCTGCGCTCGGCGCGCAGGTAGAGTGGTTCAGCATATATCAGGCTCTCTCTCACCGGGATGACCAGCAGGTTGCCCCGAAGGACCTGGCTTCCCGCCTGGCTCCACAGAGTGAGCTGCTCGCTGATACGGGGGTTCTGGTCGATGCGGGCTTCGATCTGCATCGGACCGTAGATCAGCTCCTGCTTCGAGAACTTGAACAGCACCAGCTCCCCGTAGTGGGCCGGGTCGCACCGTGCCGCCAACCAGGCCACCATGTTGTCCTTGCCTGACGGGGTGAAGGGGAGCATGAGGATGAACTCCGGCTCCTCCGACTCGAACAGGGTCAGGATGACGTAATAGGCCTCCATGGGGATCTCGGTTCCCTGGTAGATCTCGCTGGGCCAGGCCCACAGGTCCTCCTGGTTGTAGAAGACCTCGGGATCCTCCATATGGAAGGATTGCCACTTGTCCGCCTGCAGTTTGAAGAGGTCGAGAGGGTAGCGGATGTGTCGGCGGAGTGAGGCCGGCATCTCCTCCAGGGGGCGGAAGAGGTGGGGGAATATCTCCCCGAGGACAGCGGTGATCGGATCGGGAGCCGCCAGGTAGTAGGTCACCGTTCCATGGTAGGCGTCGATGATTACCTTGACACTGTTGCGGATGTAGTTTATCCCACCGGATGGATCGGAATAAGGCAAGTGCCTGCTTACCGTGTAGGCATCGAGTATCCAGTAAAGCCGGCCGTCAGCCACCACCAGGTAGGGGTCCCGGTCGTATTGCAGGAAAGGTGCTATCTTGATCGCCCTCTCGCGAATCCGGCGATTCTCCATGAGTCGGGTCTGCGACGTGGGGTATTCGCTGAGCAGCATTTTCAGGTGCCCGTACTTCATAGCGTATACCAACCGGCGCAGGATATTACCGATCGGTACCCCGCCCCTACCCTCGTATGTGGTGTAGGCGTTGGTGTCCCCGAGCACGTAGTCGAATTCCTCCTCGGTTGTCTTCACGAGGACGTAGTCTGAGGTGAGCTCACCGTAGTAGATCTCGGGGCGCGTGACTTCGATCCCCCATTCACTGCGCGGCGGGATGTCTTTCAGGAAGAAGACCGGCATCCCTTCAGTGGTCACTTCGTTCACCGGGCTCATGGCCACGCCGTAGCCGTGCGTGTACTTCAGGTGGCGGTTCACCCAGGTCTGCGCCTGGGTGGCTAGCCTGTTCGAGTCCAGTTCCCGCGGCGCCAGCAGCACCTGCCGGTACTCGCCGCCGACCGTGTAACGGTCCACATCGGGACTGCTGAACCTGTAGTAGAGCCGGATCTCCTGGAGCTGGCTGTAGGTCTGCTGCAGCGGCCGCGAGTCCCAGAGCCTGATGTTCTGGAAGGTGCCGCTGTAGCGGTCCAGATCGTCGGACGTCAGGCTCAGCGTTGCCGGGAAGTCCTGCTCCGAGACCCGATCAAGGCCGTATCCCAATCTGGTGAAGGTGATGGCGTGTTCGATATAGGGTCGCTCTTTGGTGACCTCGTTGGGTTCCACCACCAACTGTTGGATGGCGGCGGGAAAGAGAGCGGTGACGATAATGAGAAGGGCCAGGTAACCGCCGGACGCGTAGAGCGGAATCCTGACCTCCTTCTTCCACAACCCGTAGACCATCGCACCGAAC
>JAUVWC010000064.1 GCA_030604325.1 Candidatus Zixiibacteriota bacterium
ACCGGTGAAGAAGGAGCCGCCGCTCTATTACCAGACAGTCTATCTCCTGGAGAGTGTATTCAACGCCTACCTGCGCCCGGCAACCATCATCAAAAACGGAGAACCGGTCACGGTCGAGCCCCTTTCAGGCCTGGAAGAGATCTCCTTCCCCGAGCCGATTGGGACGCTGGAGGCGTTTTTCACCGACGGCCTGGCCTCCCTGCCGGTCACGGTGGGCGATAAGATCAAAGACAGCCTGTTTGAAAAGACATTGAGGTACCCCGGCCATGTGGAGTGCATGCGGGTATTGATAGAATGCGGCCTGCTGGATGCGGACCCCGTCAGGGTCGATGGGGCGGACGTCGTTCCCCGTGATGTGCTCATCAAACTGCTCGAGGACAAGCTACAGCTCGGTCCGGAAGGCGATATCCTGGTGATGCGCGTCATCGTGGAAGGTCTCAAGGAGGGAAAAGAACAGCGGCACGTATTCGAGCTGGTCGATTATTTCGATGCGGCCAACCAATATACGGCCATGGCACGCACAACCGCGTTCCCGGCCGTGCTCGCCGCCCGTATGATGGCCAGCAACGATCTGCCCGAGAGAGGGGTGTTCTTCCCCGAGCAGCTTTTTACGGGCGATCGCTTTGAAATCATGACCGATGAGCTGGCGAAAAAGGGGGTGACGGTAGAGTATCTGGCTGAAGTATCGTGTCCCGAGTCATAAATCCGTCGGAATTCATCCTCCGCGGCACAATCCCTTTATACCGGTGCGAGGATATACTAGGTTCTGAGCATGATTTACCTCGATTACAACGCCACCACCCCGATCGCCCCCGAGGTTGAAACCGCTATGCGGCCTTTCCTGGAAGGCTTCTTCGGCAACCCCTCCAGCAGCCACCGCTATGGAGTCGAGGCCCGCCAGGCGGTGGAGAAAGCGCGCGGGCAGACCGCGTCTCTACTCGGATGCCACCGCGATGAAGTGGTGTTCACCAGCGGGGGCAGCGAATCTAACAACGCCGCCATCAAGGGCACCGCCGTGGCCCTGCGCGACAGGGGACGGCATCTCATCACCTCGGCCATCGAGCATCCGGCGGTAACCGAGGTCTGCCGGTTCCTGGAAGAGGAAGGATTCCGGGTTACATATCTGCCCGTTGACAGTACCGGACTGGTGGATCCTGCCGATGTCGAGAAGGCGATCACTCCGGAAACGATCCTGGTATCGATCATGCATGCCAACAACGAGGTGGGGACGATCCAGCCGATCTCCGAGATCGCCCGCCTCGCCCATGAAAAGGGCGTACGTGTCCATTCGGATGGGGCACAAGCGGCAGGCAAGATCCCCGTCAGTGTTGATGAGCTGGGGGTGGATCTCTACTCGGTAGCGGGGCATAAGTTCTACGGACCGAAAGGGATCGGCCTGCTCTACATACGGCGGGGCACGATGCTCGCCAAGCTCATCCACGGGGCCGACCATGAGCAGAACCGGCGCGCCGGCACGGAGAATGTGCTGGAGATAGTGGGTCTGGGCACCGCCGCCGAGGTGGCCGCCCGCGACCTGGAACAAAACGCCGCGCACATGCAGGAGATGCGGGACCGACTTCACCAGGCCCTGTCGGACAGGATTCCGGACCTCCACTTCAACGGACATCCCCACCGGCGGCTTCCCAACACGCTCAGCATCTCGCTGCCCGGTCTGGAGGCCAATACCGTACTGGATGAACTGGAAGAGGTCGCCGCCTCAGCGGGGGCGGCCTGCCATGCGGATCAGATCGATATATCACCTGTTATCGCAGCGATGGGGCTGCCCGAGGATGTAGCGATGGGTACCATCCGTTTCTCCGTGGGACGCGAGACGACGCCCGAGGAGATCGATAATGCCGCCGACGAGATCGCCGAAGCGGTCAACCACATCAGGGGCACAGGTGCCGTGGAGGGGGAAGGGGCTGCCTTCTCCCCAGGGGAGCCGGTCAGGCTCACCCGCTTCACCCACGGGCTGGGGTGTGCGTGCAAGATCCGCCCCCAGATGCTGGAAGAGATCCTGTCTCAGATCCCGGCGGTCGAGGATCCGGCCGTGCTGGTAGGCGCCGAAACGTCCGACGACGCCGCCGTCTATCAGATATCTCCCGAGTCGGCGGTAGTGGTATCGGTCGACTTCTTCACTCCGATCGTTGACGATCCTTACGCCTTCGGGGCCATCGCCGCCGCCAACGCCCTCAGTGATATTTATGCCATGGGCGCCCGCCCTCTCTTCGCCCTCAACCTGGTAGGCTTTCCGACGACCCGACTCCCCCAGGAAGTGCTTGAACAGATTCTCAAAGGAGCCAGCGACAAAGCGGCGGAGGCGGGTATTCCCATTGTGGGCGGACACTCGGTGGAAGACACAGAACCGAAGTTCGGGATGGCGGTCACCGGCATCGTCGATCCGGCGAAAGTGCTGACCAACCGCGGTGCCCAACCCGGCGAGGCACTGCTACTGACCAAGCCGCTTGGCACAGGGATACTCTCCACCGCCGCCAAGCGCGGTGCGGCCAGCCCCGAAAGCATCGAGAAGAGCATCGCGCTGATGAGCGAGTTGAACCAGGAAGCCGCCCGGGAGATGGAACGATTTCCGGTCAGTGCCTGTACGGATATAACCGGTTTCGGCCTGCTGGGCCATCTGCTGGAAATGACCACCGCCAGTGGTGTGGAGGCCGAGATCTGGGTGGACGCGGTCCCCGCAATGGACGAGGCACTCGACTGGGCGACCGCCGGTTTCGTGCCCGGCGGGACCAGGAATAATCTGGACCACGTTTCTCCTATGGTCCACTGGGACGAGGCGATCCCCGAGATCGTGCGCCTGCTGCTGTGTGACGCCCAGACCTCGGGAGGGCTGTTGATCAGCCTGCCCGAGGGGCAGGCAGCCGAGCTCCTCACCACACTACGGGAATCAGCAGCAGGCGAGGCAGCCTGGATCGGACGGATTACCGAAAAGGGCGAGGGAACCATTAACGTACGGCAAAGCAGAGGCTGACCATGAAGCGTGCAACCAACGATATTCGTCTGAACAAGCTAATCCCTTGGGCCGCACTTGCGATCCTGCTGGCAGCCACCCTTGCATTTTCCACCACATCACAGGCCAGGATTGCCGCCGCGTCGCAGGCCAGGGATGTCGCCGGTCAGCAGCGCTATCCGGGGGAACACTGGGAAAAGGTGTCGTCACCCGAGGAACTGGGATATTCCTCGGAGCGGCTGCGCCAGGCACGAGAGTACTCGGAGACGATCAGCACGGCGGCGGTGATGATCATTGTCGACGGAGTCGTACTCGACGAGTGGGGCGAGACGTCGAGACACTTTAATGTTCACTCTATCCGCAAGAGTTTCCTCAGCGCCCTCTACGGCATTCACGTCAATGAAGGCAATATCAACCTCTCCTTGACTATGAGGCGGCTGGGCATCGACGATAACGAACCCTCGCTGACCGATACCGAAAAGCGGGCCACGGTCCATCAACTGCTCAAGGCCCGCTCGGGCGTCTACCATCCGGCCCTCTACGAGAGCGCCGGCATGAAAGCCAGCCGCCCCGAGCGATACAGCCACGAACCGGGGACCTTCTGGTACTACAACAACTGGGATTTCAACGTACTGGGGACCCTCTTCAGGAATCTCACCAAGACCGATATCTTCCGCGAATTCGGCCGGCGCATTGCCGGACCGCTGGGGATGGAGGATTTCGACGTAAACCTCTGTCGTTATGTGTGGGGACGAGACTCGGTCCACCCGGCATATCCGTTCCGCATGACGGCCCGTGACATGGCGCGGTTCGGGCTGCTCTACCTGCGTATGGGCCGGTGGGAGGACCGGCAGATCGTACCCCGTAAGTGGGTAGACGACAGCGTTATCCCCTATTCCGACGCTGGCAATTCGGGCGGCTACGGATACCTGTGGTGGATAGCCGCCAACGGCAGGCATCTACCCAACGTAACCCTCGAGGACGGCACCTACAGCGCCCGGGGCGCCGGCGGGCACTACATCCTGGTCATTCCAACCTACGACATGGTAATCGTGCACCGCGTCAATACCGACGGCCGCAACAGTGTCTCCTCCGGCGAATTCGGCCGGCTGGTGCAGATGATCCTCAGTGCCAAAATGTGACCCAACTGTGCTGCGGGCATAATCTACAGGGGAGACTGAAGAGATCATGGGCAGGACCACATCATCACCAGGAGATCCACCCTCGCTGGAAAGTATCAGGGAGTGGATCTACGCCTTCCGTGAGAGCCGGGTTCTGCTGACGGCCTACGAACTGGGCGTGTTCACAGCTCTGGGTGACGAGGCCAGAACGTCCAGGGAGGTCTCGGCCTCCGTCGGGACGCACGAGCGGGCCACCGACCGCCTGATGAATGCGCTGTGCGCCATGGGCCTGCTGGAGAAACGGGAGGACAGGTTCTCCAACAGCCCCCTCGCCGCCCGCTATCTCGTCGACGGGAAACCGGAGTATATGGCGGGACTGATGCATTCGGTGCACCTGTGGGACAACTGGAGCATTCTTACGAATGCGGTGCGCACCGGCAAGCCTGCTGTAAGGCCGGAGATAAATGACCGCGGCCAGGAGTGGTTCGCGGCGTTCATCGCCGCCATGCACGAACGCGCCTCGAAGCAGGCCGATGACATCGTTGCGCTGCTGGACCTGGAAGGTGTTTCACGAGTGCTTGATGTGGGGGGAGGATCCGGCGTCTACGCCATGGCCTTCGTAAGAGCGCGTGAGGCAGTCAGGGCCACCGTCTTCGACCTGCCGAACGTGATTCTCCTTGCCCAACGGTACATCGAAGCGGAAGGGCTATCGGACAGAATAGAAACCGTGGTCGGAGACTACACTACTGACGACCTGGGGAGCGGGTTCGATCTGGTGTTTCTCTCGGCGATAGTCCACAGCAACTCTTTCGATGCGAACCGGGACTTGATTCGGAAATGTTCAGACTCACTCAATCCACAGGGACAGGTCGTGGTACAGGACTTCATTATTTCCGAAGACAGGACCAGTCCCCCCGGGGCCGCCCTCTTCTCACTGAACATGCTGGTCAGCACGCAGGACGGGGATACCTACGCCGAGTCAGAAGTGCGCATATGGATGGAAAACGCAGGTCTGTCCGATATCATTCGACAGGACACCGGTTTCGGCACGACTCAGATCATAGGGAGAAAACCGGGGCTGAACGCGGCCTTCCGTGCATAGTGTGATAATGCCGCCCTTCATGACAGCGTCTGTATGTCTCACGGCCGCAGCGGTCCCGCTCCACCTGCTCGCCGAACGGCGAGGCTGGGCTGCGGGACGCACCGTCACCAAATCTCTGGCCTCTCTCGGTTTCATGGGGACGGCCCTGTCCGCGGGCGCCGTCGGCAGCTTGTTCGG
Organism: Candidatus Zixiibacteriota bacterium; assembly: GCA_030604325.1. Taxonomy (GTDB): domain Bacteria; phylum Blakebacterota; class Blakebacteria; order Blakebacterales; family Blakebacteraceae; genus JAGLTZ01. The sequence goes on from JAUVWC010000064.1 coordinate 5,369, forward strand.
CCGTCTCATACTTACCGGTCTGGCCCTCTCTCTTATCGGAGACGTTCTCCTGCTCGGCCGCTCGCGGCAGGTCTTCCTGGCCGGACTGGTGAGCTTTCTATTGGGCCACCTGGCCTATGCCACGGCCTTCATCATCCACGGGATTGATTTGCTCCCGGCGGCAGGTGGGCTGGTGATAGTGGCAGTGGTCGGGATGCGGGTATTCCGCTGGCTGAGGCCTCATATCTCCCGGGATATGCTGCGGCCGGTGGTGGCCTACATCATCGTTATCTCAGCGATGGTAGCCCTGGCCCTCGGTGCTTGGGGAGGGGGCGTGCCCGTTCGTCTTCTGCCGGGTGCGGTGGCGTTCTACCTGTCCGACATTGCAGTGGCCCGCGACCGATTTGTAGTGAAGGGATTCGCAAACCGCCTCGTGGGCCTGCCCCTCTACTACGCGGGTCAACTACTGATTGCTTCCTGCGCCGGCGGTTGAGTTATAGACAGTGGCTGGACACCGCTGACGCCGGTTCATAAGACGGGGGTGAGTGATGATAATTGACGCCCCTGCTTCCATCGGCTTAGCATTAGTAGGGAGATTGACTTGTTTCCTGTGCGGAGAAGAGCCAGAGAGGGGGCTGCGCCGCCAAATCGGGGTTGTCGAATGCTGACGCATCGAACTCCAGACCGATACGCCTCTGGTTCACTACTGCCAACCCTGCTGGCGCTTCTATTCCATATCCTCCTCTCCTGCTGCGCACCACCTCCATCTCAGAGCGAGCTCACCCGCTGGCGTGCACCCGATGTTCCCGAGGACCGGCTGCAAGACTTCCGGTTGACCGCCTTTCTCGCCCATGCCAACGAACGCCGGGCGATGTATGTGACAGATAATATTGCCGCGTGGCTCGACTCCTACTGGCAGGATCGTGATCCGACACCCGGGACGCCGGAAAACGAGGCGCTTGCCGTTTATCGGCAGCGGGCCGCCTTTCTACAGCAGAGGTTTCCCGATACTCCCTTCGGCGAGTGGCCGCCACTGTGGGATCTGTTGCTGAGGTACGGTCTCCCCGACAGTCGCGGCCCCGAATATACTCCTTGGGACATGCGGCTTGCACCCCGCTCCAGATCACGCCGGTCAGCCCAGTCGTGGAGCCTGAATTACGGAACTCCCTGGTCGTTCACCCTTACCTTCAGATTCAGCGACCAACCGAGCACCAGCAGTTTCCGCAAGCCCCCCAAAAAGCCCCCTTCCCTCGAGAATACCTGGGAGGTACTGGAAAACCCTCACGCCCAGATGTCAAGGAGACAGCGGGCCCTTACTTATATCTCGTGGTATGAGCTTCCCGAAGTCGCGGAGCGGTTATTACAGATCCCTGAGGACCGCTTCGCCGGCATAACCGACCAGCGCGCCTACGCTCTCCGCCGGCTGGCCGTGAGGAGCGCCTACCTCCTGGAGCCTGCTGAAATCAGGCGACTGGCCGCCCTGATTGCCGCCGGGGGATCGCCGGAGACAGTCCTGCGCCGAGCGGCCTCCGGGCAGTATACCGCCGATGCATTACGGCTGGATCTGGACACCATCGCCGCCCTGCGCAGCCACCTCCAACTCCTGGAACGGATGCCCAACCGGGGTCCGCATGTCGAACTGTGGCAAAGACCAGAGGAGCTCCTGCATGAGCTGGCAAGGAGATTCCCTTCCCGCGACCGCCTGACCGGCTGGGACTGGAGGGGGGATCTGTACCTGGCCTACGGCCCCCCCACCCATCTGAACGCCAATAGGCGCATGGCCTACTATACATGGGGCACGCCCGAGGTTCTGGAC
>JAUVWC010000340.1 GCA_030604325.1 Candidatus Zixiibacteriota bacterium
AGCCCGCAAAGCGCACCCGGTCCGGAGCCCGCCGAGGCGCCGGGGGGGGTGGTGAGACCGGTTGGTCCCGGGCCGGAGAGGCTCTGGGCTCCCTGGAGAATAGCCTATTTCACCGAACCTCAACCGGAGGAGTGCATCTTGTGCACGATCCCCGCCGATACAGAGACGGTGGAGTCGGAGACACTCATCCTCGCCCGCTTCGAGCGCACTTTTGTCATTATGAACCGTTATCCGTATAACACCGGCCACCTGATGGTCGTGCCCTACCCGCACAAAGCCCGCATGCAGGATCTGGATAGAGAGGCCCTGTCCGAAGTGCTGGAGGTGGCGGGTCTGTGCGTCGATGTGCTTGAGGAGGCACTTGAAGCCCAGGGTTTCAATATCGGATTCAACCTGGGACGGGCCGCAGGGGCCGGCATCATAGATCACATCCATATGCATGTGGTGCCCCGCTGGGTGGGAGATACGAATTTTATGCCGGTTCTCGGAGACACCAAAGTTATGTCGGAATACCTGGACAGTACGTATCAACGCCTGCGGCCGGTATTCGACCGCATAGTCATCCGACGATAGCCATGCCAACGATCTACACCGATCGCCTGGAAGACCTCCGCTCCCGTGTGGACGAACTCGGGAGGTTTCTTTGAGGTCGCCCAGCAGGAAAAGAAGCTAAAAACTCTAGAGGCTCGCATGGCCGAATCCGGCTTCTGGGACGACCGCAACAGCGCCCAGAAGGTGATCGACCAGGTAAAGGCCGCCAAGGCCCGCGTGGGGCCGTGGCGGGTGATCTGCGAGCGACTGGAAGAGCTGGAAGCGATCGAGGAGCTCCTCTCCGAAGAGGAGGATCCCGGCCTGGAGAAGGAACTCCAGGAAGGGATGGAGAGCCTGCAGGGCGATGTGGAACGCATGGAGTTCACCAGCACACTCTCTGAACCAGAGGACAGGCTGGGAGCAATTCTCACCATCCACCCCGGCGCAGGGGGAACCGAGTCGCAGGACTGGGCCGAGATGCTCCTGCGCATGTACACACGCTGGATGGAACGCTCCGGATACGACCACGCCGTACTCGATTACCAACCGGGGGAGGAAGCCGGTGTCAAGGATGTCACCCTCGAGGCTACGGGCGCCTATGCCTACGGCTACCTGAAAGCGGAATCGGGCGTACACCGGCTGGTGCGCATCAGCCCGTTCGACGCCAACAAGCGTCGCCATACCTCGTTTGCCAGTGTGTTCGTCGCCCCGGTCGTGGATGACGACATTACGGTGGAGATAGACGGAGCCGATCTTCGCATCGACACCTTCCGCGCCAGCGGGGCGGGGGGCCAGCACGTGAACAAGACTTCGAGCGCGGTGCGGATAATACACCTGCCCACGAAGATCGTTGTCCAGTCGCAGGCCGAGCGCTCCCAGCACCGTAACCGCGAGACCGCGATGAGGATCCTCCGCTCACGGCTCTACCAGCTCGAGCTGGAGAAGCGGAGGCAGCAACAGGCCGAGCTGGAATCGAAGAAGAAGAAGATCGAGTGGGGCAGCCAGATCCGCTCATATGTGCTGCACCCCTATACGAA
>JAUVWC010000117.1 GCA_030604325.1 Candidatus Zixiibacteriota bacterium
AAATCCTCACCCACCGTCATGGTGCCTGAGGGGAACATCGTCAACGGCTGGCCGCAGAATCCCGCGTTCGATCCCTTCACACAGGCGGATGTGCCCGGGGCGGTGCTCCTCGGAGCCCGGCAGCTCGCTTTCCTGCGGGATTGGGCGGCCGACTGGTCGCACGGGACATGGATGAAGGTTGTACTCTCCCAGACGATCTTCTCCAATGTGGCCACCATCCCCCGGGAGGCCAGGAGCGGAGCCGTGTTGCCCGGGCTGCCCATCCTGCCGCGGGATGAGTACCCGGAGGACTATAAGAAGGCGGCCGACGGCGACTCCAACGGCTGGCCACCGTCGGGCAGGAACAGGGCGCTGCGTGAGATGCGCCGCGCCTTCGCGGTCCATATTGCCGGCGACCAGCATCTGGGCAGTACGATCCAGTATGGAGTGGATGACTGGGGTGACGCTGGCTTTGCCCTCTGCGTTCCCTCGGTGGGGAACACCTGGCCCCGGCGCTGGTTCCCACCCGAGCCCGGTATGAACCGTGAACCCGGCTCCCCGCAGTACACCGGTGACTTCTTCGACGGATTCGGCAACCGGATGACTGTCCACGCGGTCTCCAATCCCTACCTGACGGGTATCGAACCTACGAATCTGCACGATCGCGTGCCCGGATACGGGATCGTCAGGTTCAACCGCACCACCCGGGATATCACTATAGAGTGCTGGCCGCGCTGGGTGGATCCGTCCACGCCGGGTGCGGAGCAGTACCCCGGCTGGCCGGTACGGCTGCATCAGCTCGACAACTATAGCCGGCAGGCGGTGGGCTACCTGCCCCGGATCGAAATCAGCGGACTGGAAGACCCGGTTGTGCAGGTCGTCGAAGAGGGCACGAGTGAGATCGTCTACACCATCCGGGTGAAGGGGGCGAGTTTCCATCCCCAGGTGTTTACCGAAGGCACCTACATACTCGTCGTGGGTGATCCCGATCTAGGGAAGGAGAAACGATTCGCCGGACTGCGACCGGTGAAGGCCAAAGAGGAGGCTCCGACCCTCCAGGTTACTTTCTGATTCTCCGTCGCGTGATGTAACGTATTGAATGATGGGAGGCGGGAGTTGACTGTGCAGTACAGGAAGTTGGGCCGAACGGGTGAAGAGGTCTCCATCCTCGGTTTCGGGGCCATGCGTCTGCCCGTTATCGGCGGTGACGAAGGGCGTATCGATGAGGAAGCGGCCACCCAGCTGCTCCACCACGCCGTTGAGAGGGGTGTCAATTATGTCGACACAGCCTGGTCCTACCACCGGGGCAACAGTGAACGGTGGCTTGGAGAAGTGCTGGAGGGCGGGCTCAGGCAGAAGGTCCATCTGGCCACCAAGCTCCCTTCCTGGGAGATCCAGACGCGGGAGGACTGCGACAGGTATCTGAACGAGCAGCTCGCACGACTGAAGACACCGCACATCGATTTCTATCTGCTGCATACCCTGACCAGAGACTGGTGGAACAAGCTAAGGGATCTGGGGGTGCTGGAATTCCTGGACAGCGCGCTCAGAGAGGGGAGGATCCGCTACGCCGGCTTCTCCTTCCACGACGATTTCTCTCTCTTCCAGGAGATCGTGGACGCTTACGACTGGTCGTTCTGCCAGATCCAGTACAACTACATGGATGAACTGTACCAGGCCGGCAGGAAAGGACTGGAGTATGCCTTCGAGCGGGACCTGGGAGTAGTTGTGATGGAGCCGCTCCGCGGCGGCACCCTCGCCGGCAGATTGCCGGCGGATATTGTCGAGATCATGGAAGGACATATAGAGAAGCGCAGGCCGGCGGAGTGGGCATTAAGGTGGGTCTGGAACCATCCTGAAGTATCACTGGCTCTGAGCGGCATGAATTCTCTCGACCAGCTCGAAGAGAATGTTGCCACCGCCTCGAATGCCGGGCCCGGTAGTATGAGTGAAGAGGAGCTGGATGTCATCCGCAGAGTAAGGGAGAAGTACCGTGAGCGTGAATCTGTGCCCTGCACGGTCTGCGGTTATTGCCTACCCTGTCCCGAGGGGGTGAATATTCCCAAGATCTTCTCCTTCTACAATGAGGGGGCGATGTTCAGTGACTGGAAGGAGCCCTCAGGTTACTACAGGGATATGATGAATCCCGATGAGCGGGTTCCCAACTGTGTGGAATGCGGTGACTGCGAAGAGACCTGCCCGCAGCATATTGCGATCATTGAGGAATTAATATCTGCTCACCGGTTCCTCTCCGGTGAAGACGGGTAAAGATATTAGGCGAGAAGACGTTTGACCTCTCCCACTGCTCCCGGCGCATCGGGCGAATATCCGTCCGCGCCTATCCGGTCGGCGAAATCACCGGTCAGTGGAGCGCCGCCGACGATGGTACGGATCTCTGATCCCAGGCCGCGTTCGGTTATTCGTTCAATGACACTGCGCATTTCGTTTGTAGATGTTTTGAGGAACAGATGTGAACTGTTAAGGAGTGACCGGTTGGTCTCCAAGCGGTGTATCGCTGTAGATGTGCATCAGGTGATGGTCCCACTGCTGATTCACACCCGAGACGCCTGCCACGTGTCCGCCGGTCAAGAGAATGTGTATGCGACCGGAGGCCTCCCGAACCATCCGGATATTGAACGGGCTGAAGTCGGGCAGTCTTAGATTGCCGGCTACCTGGGCCCGCCCCCACGTACCGTCATCCAACAGACTGATAAACCAGATCTGGTACTGCTCATCCCAATCCTGGTACAGAATATATATGAGGCTGGGAAAACCTCTCTCGTCCAGTACTAGATCCATATTGTGCCAGAAGAGGTTCTCGTCCTCGACCACCGGACGCACGTGCCACTTGTATATTCCCTGTGCTGTATCATAGACTTCCTCAGCCACACGTATGGTATACCTGTGCCGCATCGCCAGGACGCTTCTATCATCGGAGCGGAGCCGGAGCAGGTAGGGCAGACCATCCGGGATGCGGAGGCGCTCCATCCATCCATCCGCCGGCCGCCGCCAGTAGTAGTGTCCTTGGCTGTTAGCCTGGAAGACAACGTGTTCGTAGCCACTCTCACCCACCATCAGTTCTGTTGTGCCGAGAACGTTTTGGCTGCCGGGCACAACCCCCAGGCTCCAGCCGTTTCCCTCCTGCCGGAACAGCCATAGCCTGTCCACATCCGCATCACGCAGTACAGCACGGATCCGTCCGTCGGTACCGTAGGCGAGATCTGCTGATTCGTGTGTCCATGCTGCAGGGCGGGGATAGTAGGCACTCCTCATGGTCGCTTCCAATGTGGATAATGTAAGTTCGTTGGTAAGAGATGTGCCGACCGAGAGGATATGCATATCTGATCCGGAAGCGTACATCAGGGCGGCATCTCCCCCTGGACCTGCTGCAATGTGCGTGTAGTCGGCCGAACCAGTACCACTTACGACGGGTCCCTCCAGGTGAACCCACGCATCTCCTTCAAGGCGGCTGACCCGTAGGGTCGTACCCTCGTGGATGTAGGAGGCCAGGACCACACCATCATTGGTGATAGCCATGTCCAGTGCCGAGATCTTGCCGGTTGCGACCACGCTCTGTTCCCATTGAGCGGTAAATATCGAGACCGGTTTGGGATCTGATCCCAGGAGCAGATCGCACCCGCTGAGCAGCGTTGCAGCGAGGAGCACTCCGAGCCAAGGCGAAGCTGGCCGTCGAATGGATTGCAGCGGAGAGAATAAGGTTGCAGTGAACACAGATGCGTTCCTCACGGATCCGGATTGTGCACAGACGACGGTGCGGGTACACACATTGTCTACGGGAATATATTGATGAATGTTGAATTCAAACCCCTAAGAAAATGTTAACAAGGCAAAAGTGGCAGGCTTTGCACCAACAACAGGGGCCTGCTACACTCGGCGCATCGACGTCAAGTGGAGTTTTGTATATGCTGCATATCCTCTCTCAAGGAGCATCAAGCATGAGGCGAAGTATGCTGTGCGTCCTTCTGGCGGTTGTGGTCCCGACCTCCGGTTTGCAGGCCCAGGAACCTGTCGACCTGGAGATGATCGCTAATATCAGGGAAGAAGGCCTTCAGCGATCACAGGTCATGCAGATCTTTGACCAGTTCGTCATCGTCTTCGGCCCCCGGCTGACCGCCTCGCCTGCCCATAACGAGGCGGCTGGTTGGGCTCGTGACAAACTGGTCGAATGGGGACTGGCGAATTCCCATCTCGAGGAGTGGCAGTTCGGCCGCGGCTGGACACTGGAAGGTTTCTCGCTGGAGATGCTCGAGCCGCGGTACCTGCCTCTGATCGGTTATCCAAAGGCATGGAGCCCCTCGACACGAGGGAGGTTGATCGGTCGGCCGATGATGCTGGCCGGCAAGTCGGCCGAAGAGCTCGCCCGATATGAAGGACGGCTCGAGGGAGCCATCGTCATGACCCGGCCGATCGAGACAAGGTTCATCCGTCAGGACCGTGAGCCGCCAAGTAGCGATCCTCCTGGTGGGTATGAACCCTTGCCATCTCAGCAACAAGCCGTCGACCGACGTGCCCTGGCCAGGATGCTCCGCGACGAGCAGGTGGGGGTGACGCTGGAGCCGAGTCGTGGGGAACACGGAACGATCTTCGTCCTGGGCCGCGATGGCGGTGGCGATGCAGCCCCGTCGGTGGTGGTGACCGCGGAGCACTACAACACGATCTCCCGTCTCCTGGAGCGCGGGATCGCCGTCGAGTTAGCGGTGGAGATTCGAGCCCGTTTCCACGAGGAGAACACCAACAGCTGCAACGTCATCGCCGAGATCCCGGGGGTGGATCCGGAGATCGGGGATGAAGTGGTCATGGTCGGCGCCCACCTCGATTCGTGGCATTCCTCGCCCGGCGCCACAGACAACGCAGATGGTTGTGCCGTGGCCATGGAAGCGTTGAGGATTCTGAAGACCCTGGGAGTGAGGCCCCGCCGGACGATCCGCATCGCCCTGTGGGGAGGTGAGGAACAGGGCCTTCTCGGTTCGAGACGATATGTTGAACAGCATCTGGCGGGTGAGGAAAACCGGCAGGCCCGCGATAAATTCTCCATCTACCTCAACCTCGATCCGGGAGGAGGCCCCATCTACGGCTTCTTTCTGGAGGGGAACGAAGCCATCCGTCCGATTTTCGGAGCATACCTGAAACCGTTTGAAGATCTTGGGGCCACCACTCTGACGATGCAGGGTATCGGCAGTACCGATCACGTGCCGTTCATCAGAGTAGGGATTCCGGCCTTTCAGGCCATCCACGACTACACCGACTACGACGTCCGGACGCACCACACCAACATGGATACTTATGAGAGG
>JAUVWC010000166.1 GCA_030604325.1 Candidatus Zixiibacteriota bacterium
GTCCACAGGAGGCGGGGCGGCCCGCAGCCCACCGGCGGTGGCACCGGGAGTTCCGGGAGGCGCCAGTCCACCCCTGCGGTGCGCTTCCTGCCACGACACCTCCTCAAAGACGGCCCGGCTGCCATCGGCCAGAATCACCCTGACCCGGCGCAGGTGGTCACCCGCCATGCCATACAGGATGGAGTGGGCTCCGGTGCCGTTGTTCCCCACCACCCCGCCGACGGTGGCACGCTCCGCGCTGGCGGGGTCGGGACCGAACATCAGCCCCGCACCGGCAACCCCCCGATTCAGCCCTCCGAGGTAGATACCCGGCTGCACGGTTATCGATTTCGACTCCGGCCTGAACCGGATGACGTCATCCATATACCGGCCGAAATCGAGGACCACCGCTTCTCCCACCGACTGACCGGCCAGGGAAGTTCCACTTCCCCTGGGCAGCACCGGCAAACCGTAGCGGGCGCACAGCTCCACCGCGGCGACAACGTCCTCCTCGGTCCGCGGAAGCACGACCCCAAGAGGCGTGATCTGATAGATGCTGGCGTCGGTGGAGTAGAGCATCCGCGTCCAGGCATCGAAGCAGATATCGCCGGAGAACTCCCGCGCCAGATCGGACTCGAACGCCCGCAGTCCCTCAGGGATCTTCTCCGGAGATACGGTGTCCGGTGACGGCATGCGCAGATATTCCCCTTGCTGGAGACGGAGCTAGCTAGTACCCATCCGGCAATTTCGGATGGGACTAGCGAAGTTTCTAGTATGGAAACTATCTATAAGAGGGTAGTGAGCGAGAGAGTAAGATACCAGCCCCGAGGCTCGGCCAGCCGGCGTGTGATGTCGAGTCGGAACAGCTCGGCCAGGCGCCCGATCCCGAATCCTACTTCTGCATAGGGGCGATCCCGCGGAAGCCGCATATCCCCTATCCAGGTCTGTGCGATAGCTCCGTGGACCAGTAACTCGATGCCCTGGTTCGACAGCCATCGCAGGCCGAGCAGCAGGAAGGGGAGGCTGCGGAAATTGTGCTCCACCGTCAGTACCGCATACCTCGTGCCCGCCAGTTCCCGGTGATCAGCTCCCCGGAGAGCACCCAAAGGACAGTATATACCCAGGGCGTTTTCGGGCGCTCCCCACAGCTCACGCGGCAGGGACCCCGAACTCCACCCACCGGCGAGACGCGCCACTAGTTGAGGGTAGAACAAGAAACGGCTGGTGAAGGTAGGAATGGAATAGGAAACGACACCGTCGACACGCGTATATGCCTCCTCGGCTGTGCTCCCAACCGTGGCACCCCGTTCGGCGCTCACCGACAGACCTTTCCCCGTGATAACACTGGCCAGGCTCTCCGGCCTTCCCACCTCTACGACTGCACCGAATCTCTGCCACTGAGCGCCCTCGAACGAGACGGGAGGATTGGCGCGCGAAGGCTTATCACCCTGAAAGATGCTCCAGTTGTTGGTTGTTTCCAGGCTGCGGTGGGTTTCTCGCGCGTAGAAGAGATCAAACTCGAGCCAGGGGCGATCGGCCACATCGAGGTCGACGCGCCAGCCGCGGCTGGCGTGGTAGTCGAAGTAGTCCTCCTTGGCCAGCGCCGCCGTCAGCGAGTTGAGGATCCTCGGGTAGAAGCCCGCACTCGGTGAGGGGGCTACCCGGTCGTATATGCTCACTCCTATACCCACGCCGCGGCTTCCGGGCTGGTTCGGGCCCTGGGGACGAGCGCCGAACCGTGCCGACAGTGAAGCCTTCCAGCTCCAGCGATCGGCCGAGAAGCCGTAGCCGGCACGGCCGCCCACCTCGAACACGCCCGCCACCGAGTCGCGGGAAGCCCTGATCCCCAGGTACTGGCCCTCCACCCTGTTGAACCGCACATCGAGCAGGCCAGGCAGCCCGCCAGCAGTCCCTCCTCCGAGCGAGCCCCGCAGGATGAGCGCATCCTCCTCGACATCCATCTCGAACCCGGGCGGAGCGAAAAGCCGCTCCAGTGTCTGGGTACTGTCGAGTGAGGTGTAGGCGTGTTCTTCCTCGCGGGTAAGGGGGAGCACCTCGTTCTCGTGCCAGAAGGTGCTGTCCGGCCGGGATGCCTGGGGAAGTTTCACCACCCGGGCAGAGCGTTCGAACACCGAGTCGGGAAGGGCAATGTTGATATCGTAATCGTAGATAACCGAGGTCTGACTGAAACCTATGCGGGGGATACGTATCGGACCTATGCCGACCGTTAAGCCGCCGTTGGTACGGACATCGCTGGGAAGCCAGTAACCCTGCTCCTGCCTCTGGAACCGCTGCTTCCATTCGATCTGCAAGTCGTCGACGAAGGGGATCACTATCGGCTCGGCCGGAACAAGGTCCACTCCCACAAGCGCGTAGGTGGAATCGGCGATCTCGACCGTTCCCCGCAGCAGGGGGACCATCTTGCTGCGGGGCTCCATGGCGATCAGGTAAATCTCGCGCCCGTCCTGGAGCTTCACCTCCTCGAGACTGTAGTCGTACCAGCGCAGAGCGTTGTGGTGCAGCGGACCGATGTAGCGGTTGCCCGCCAGTTCGAGATCGTCCTGTGAGAAATCCTGGATGGCCAGCACACCCTGCATGCCACTTATGTCGGGCAGGTTCTCTGTTATGCGAGACTGCCGCAGCTGCTCCCGGAGCGTTTCCCCCCGGCGCCAGTAGCCAAAGGTATAGCTCTCCAGGATCCCGGCGATCGAATCTTCGCGGGAGATAGTACGGCGTGTGAAGGCCTGGAACCGATAGCTGTCCAGACCCCGGTTGATACGTTCCTTTGCTTCGATCGCGCGCCGGATGATGGCCCGGGCCGGATCGTCGCCCGACACCGTCAAAGCGGGCAGCGGGATGAGAGTCGGTTCCAGCAGGGCTTCATATACCAGGTCGGAGCGCAGATAAACACTCAGCGTATCGGATATGTAGCCGACGTAGCTGAACACCAGTGTGTTGTGTCCTTCCTCAACCCGCAGGAGGTAGAACCCTTCGCGATTGGAGATCGTACCCCGGCTGGTTCCGAGAAGGCGAATATTGGCGGAGGGAAGCGGTGTTCCCTTTTCCGCATCCACGACCCTCCCCTCCACCTTGTGAAGGGGCTGGGCCTGGACCGTGGATGGGTTGAAGACATTAGAGTAAAGTAGGGGGAGAATGAGGGGGAAGAGGGAACGGAATGCCACCCGGACGGATCGGTACATGCCGGGCAAGCGGGCTATTCCTCCGGAGGGCCGACCAGATCACCCTCCGTAGACAACTGCATCCATTTCTTACCGATGGAACCTGCAATATTGAGGAAGTGCGACAGAGGGTAGCCGGGAAATTCTTCGTACTGCTCTCTCAGTTCGTGGCGCAAACGGCTGAAGAACCCGGGACGGTGCTGGGCTGCTCCCTCCTCACCAAGGCTGACTTCCAGACCACGGAGGAACGAAGAGCTCGCCATGGCGAGTATCCAGGTAGCCGCCTCACCCGCTTCCTCGGCCTTGAATTGATTGCTCCCGACACGGTAGGCGACTCTTACAATGTTGAATGCCACCTCGGCGATCTGATTCTCGACGGCATCCACGTCTTCAGCCTTCCCCCTGGTCGGCTGATCGGCTTCGGCGACGCCGGGCTCACGCCGGTCCATGATTCCTGCCAGATACGACTCACTGATTTCATCCGCAAGGCCGAGGAAATCCTCAACGGGAAACTCCGGGTCGATCTCGGCCCGGGTCTTGATAGCCTTCTGCAACTCTTCGAGAAAAACCGGCATCAACTTCCTGACTGCATCCGCACCAAGGGCGTTCTGCAGCGCGGCCATATACCAGGGGAGACACCAGTTGAGGAAGTACCCCGATACTTTCCACTGAAACCCCGGTCCACCGAGCTTATGCCCCATGTGCAGGGCACCGTCGAGCATCTCAGGAGCGGCGTCAGAAAAGATATTTTCCCAGCTAGGCATATCAGTTCCAATGAAAGCGGTCCGGGCCCCATAGCGGGACCTCTTTATTCGTGATAATCCTACAGCACATTTGCAAAGGCTTCAAACCAACCAGCCATCCCCCCTACCGTTCCCCCTGCCGCAGTGGCATCTTCGTGCAAAATGAAAAGTGATAGTCTACAATTGGCAACGATATTGGACATTCGGCAATCAACAATAGAGCACTAGGAGCCTGTCGGAGAAACGCTCCTAGCTTATCAGCATATTGCCGGTGGGGATTCAGCCAGCGGGGATTCAACCAGAGGAGGCAC
>JAUVWC010000275.1 GCA_030604325.1 Candidatus Zixiibacteriota bacterium
AGAGTCTCTTTGTCACCTCCGACAAGCAGAATCCGGCACGAATGGACGTCTACAGGGTTGATATGACTGACGGAACCATGACCCGGATGACGTCGAGGGAGGGGACTTACAGCTCCCCTGTCTTCAGTCACGACTTCGACAAGTTCGCCGCCAACTTCGTTTCCTGGACCAGCCTGAGCGAGCTCTATCTGTGCGACTCGGGTGGTGCGGGGGAGGAAAAGGTGATCACCGATTCACACCCGGGCACCTTCGAGGAAGTCAACAAACTCACCCCGCAACTATTCGAGTACACCAACAGGCACGGGCATACCATCCGCGGTTTCCTGTTCCATCCCCCCGGGTGGAAGAAGAGCGATAAGCGACCGCTGATGATCAATGTCTATGGGGGTCCGCTGGCAACCAGGAAGAATGTGACGGACGGAACGTTCAGCGCCGCCTCCTACCTGTTCAACATGTACCTGTCTTACAAGCACGGCTATGTCACCGCGACAATCGACCCGCGGGGCATGAGCGGCTACGGGGGAGTGTTTGAGAGCGCCAACTGGGAGCAGGCGGGAAAGCCTCAGGTCGAAGATCTCACCGACGGAGTGAAGTTCCTCATCGAAAACCACGGCGTGGATCCCGAGAAGGTCGGTATCAATGGATGGTCTTTCGGTGGGTTCCAGACGCAGATGTGCATGTACACTGCCCCCGATGTCTTCAAGCTCGGCATTGCCGGTGCCGGCCCGACCGAATGGCAGAATTACAATACGTGGTACACCAATGTGATGATTGCAGATTCCCCGCTCGACAATCCGGAGGTGCTGGACGAGTACTCACTGACCAGGGTGGCCAAGAACCTGGAAGGCCCGCTGATGCTGCTCCACGGGGTGGAGGACACGAACGTCCTCTTTCAGGACACCATGCACGTTTACCGGAAGCTGCTGCAGGCCGGCAAAGGGCCGCTTGTTGAACTGGTGATCGACCCGACCGGCGGTCACGGTCTGGGAGGAGACATCAAGACCAAAGACCGCTACCAGATCTATGAGGCGTTCCTCATGAAGCACTGGGGACCGTACGGCGGCTAGAAGCGGGCCCGGCTGCGCTGTTCAGCTCGTACGACGTCGATCCTCAACCAGACCGGGCAACAGGCGCGGCCAACGCCTTATACAATCTGGAAGCCTTATACAACTGATTCTGGGTCCGCAGCCCATTTCATGATCGGATCACCCGGTCTTACCCTGCCGCCGTGCAGTACACGGGTAAACACACCTTCTCGAGGCATGATGCAGTCGCCGGTAACTGTACGGATGGCACATACTTCGTGGCATTCTTTTCCGATCTGGGTGATCTCCAGAACTACACGCTTGCCGATCCGCAGCCTGTCCCCGACGACGAACTCATTCAAATTCAGCCCCCGCGTGATGATATTCTCTGCAAAGGCACCCTGTGCAAGCTGGGGCAGTTTTTCCTTCATCCTGTCGATGCTCTCGGCGGCCAGCAGCGAGACCTGACGGTGCCCTTGACCGGCGTGTGCGTCGCCGGCTATACCCCGGTCTGCCACTAATTCTGCTTCCGCAACGGGTTTCTTGGCAGTTCCCCTCTCCCGGCTGATGCATATGGCCTCGACAGTGCCCATGTCTACCGCTTCCACGGATACAGATGAACGGGAACTTCCTCGTCCTCGTGCAGCTTTTGGCCAGCGTCCAACAGGAGGAATCCGTCTGCCAGCGTCATGGAGGTGAGCATGTGCGCCCCCTGTTTCTTTAGCGGTATTACTCGCATCATCCCGTCATCTCGTTCGATGATCTGAACCCGCAGGAACAGACTCCGTTCTCCGCGATTCTCGACCTCTTCTGCCAGCGTGCCGGTCAATATGTCCCAATTGAATTCTCTCTCCTGCATCTTCTGCAGCACGGGGTGCACATAGTATACGTAGCAGTTCAGTGCCGAAACCGGATTGCCCGGCAGACCGAACAGCAACCTGTCCGCTTTTCTGGCGAAGAACAGCGGTTTGCCCGGTTTCTGCCGGACCTTCCAGAACAGTGTTTCAAAACCTTCCTCCTGGGCAGCCTGTTTCACCAGATCGTGAGGTCCGACAGATACCCCTCCGGAGATGAGGAGGATGCGGGCTGCCTGGAAGGCGCTGGCTATGGCCCGTCTTGTCGCTTCCAGCCGGTCCCCGCAGTGCTCCGAGAATGTCACTTCACCTCCCGATTGGCATACGGCTGCGGCCAGCATGATTCCGTTCGACTCGCGACTCTGCCACGGCTGGATCTCATCGTCTGGGGTCACCAGCTCGCTTCCCGTGACGATGACTGCCGTTGTGGGAGGCCTGAATACCGTAACGGTTCTGGCTCCGATGGAAGCAAGAAGTCCCAGACCGGCCGGGGTGAGCCGGGTGCCACGCTCGAGGAGAGTCTCTCCCGCCTGGATTTCCTCGCCTTCGAACCGGACGTACTGCTGCTTGTGCACCGTTGATCGGATGGAGATCCTCTGTTCTTCCTCCTCTACGTCCTCCACCGGTACAACGGTATCGGTATCGGCCGGAAGCGCGGCGCCGGTGCTGATACGCACCGCCTCTCCTGGTTGAACCACAGCCCGGAAGGGTTCGCCGGCCTTGCTCTCCCCGATAACCGACAGGGTAACTGCTGCTCCTTCTTCTCCTCCGGCAAAGTCACTCCACCGCACGGCGAAGCCATCCATGGCGCTGTCGGTGTAGCGGGGCAGGGGCTCCGGAGCGGGGATATCTTCCGCCACGACCCGCTCCAGTGCCTCTGCGAGCTGCATGCGGCA
>JAUVWC010000181.1 GCA_030604325.1 Candidatus Zixiibacteriota bacterium
ACTAATTCGTCATTAGAGACATAAACGACCGTGCGACCGTGTTGAGTGGTCTTCCCTTGTGGAAGGAGCCGGATCTCGAGTTCGGCATCGAGGGCGTTGGCTATCTTTCGTAAAGTTCCTACAGAAAACCTCTCCCACCCGCCTTCATAGCGGTGCATGGTGGGAACACTTGTCCCTGCTCGACGGGCGATGTCCTTCAAGGTCATGCCTCTCCGCTTCCTCAGGCGGCGTATCTGAACACCGAGAGGCGCAGGGGGCAAAATTGTTAGTTCACTCATGGTAATAAGTTATCAATAATGATAAATAATTTCCACTATTAAGTCTCCTCACCCATAATTCAATGACCGACTCTAGTGCCCGAATGGAGCACCCGTGCGCGCCTCTGGCGAAGCGCGCCGGTACCCGAATGGAGTACCCGTGCACGCCTCTGGCGAAGCGCGCCGGTACCCGAATAGAGCACCCGTGCGCGCCTCTGGCGAAGCGCGCCGGTACCCGAATTCCGACGGATTTCTGATTCGGGGCACGAGGGACTAAGGATATGTTGTCCTATGCTTAATCAGGCAGATCGTCAAGCGCCTGCTGCATCTGATGCTTGTAGGCTTTGAAGGCAGCGCGGCCTGCTCCGGTCATACTCACCATGGTGTTTACCCGTTTACCGATGATCTTCTTCTTAATGTTGATATACCCGGCCTCTTCGAGCTTGCTTAGGTGCGATGACAAATTGCCCCAGGTCAGCCCGGTCAGACGCACGAGGAAGACGAAATCCGCACTGTCAACGACGTAGAGGGACGTCAGGACCATAAGCCGGGCCGGACCGTGTACGACGCGGTTAATATCGGCCAGGGGATGGAGACCCGCACCGCTTTCGTCGGCCCCAGTCATTCCAGCGCTTCTCCGCTCTCATTGACCGCCACGGGGTAATCCCGCAGAAAGCGGATGAGCAGAACCACACCGGGAACCAGCATGATTGCCGAGAAGAAGAGATACGACAGCAGGAATCCGAGGTCAGTGTGATTCTGCAGAAAAATGCCCACCGGGAAGGCGAGAGCGTAACACCAGCCGTAGAGGTAGGCCCTCGTGTAATCCAGGTAGTAGGCGCCGAGACTGAACACCACCACAGAATTGATGCCGAACAATACGAACGGAATAACCCATGGCGCAACACCCTCGATCCGGCGGATGTACCCGAATGAAACCAGAACGGCCAACCCAACCATTGCTGAGAGTGATAATAGCAGGGTGACCTTCTTCTGCTTGGTCCGGCGGGCCGGGCCGAACTTCACACGGCCGAGCCTTGGTACCGTGATGTACTTCTTCCCCAGAAAGAAACCGGACATGACAGTGATTGCGAATACGGCCAACAGGATGTTTGTGGATGTGGGCGGCAGAGAGGTCATTCTCGCGATCGATATCCCTGCGCCTATTATGAGGAGCAGCATCCCGAGGTATATGTCCCACAGACCATCCTGAAATGTGGTGCGGAAGGCTTTCCTCTCGAGTTCTTTCGAAGAGATAATGGCTGACATGGCTTTTCCCTGTTTGTATTTTCAAGTGCTCTGTTATTCCACTAACTTTGAAAAACAAAGTAATGTCGGGCAGGAAGATTGTCAAGAACCAATCAGAGAAACACCCACTCTTTGGGTGTTAGAGCGTCAGCCGGGAGTGCGCCTCGAGCAGGTTGGCCTGCACATCGATCCCGTACGGGCATGCGCCGCGGCAGGGCGCATCACACGCCATGCAGAGCGACGCATCACCGTCATCGAGCCCCGCATACTTCACCATGGCCTCTTTTTCACGACCCTGGCACTCGTAATAGTAGGCATAGCGCATGATGGTGCTGACCGGCAGGTCGTGTGGACACGCCTCCGCACAGGTGCTGCATCCATGCCGGCAGTACTGACTGCTGATGACCTGTCCGTACTCCCGCAGAACATCCATCTCCACCGGCGTCATCGTTGTCCCGGAAAGTGGCACGACCTTGTCGATGATATCCAGACTATTGCTGGACACGCATGCTGTGTGCATGTCGGGATTCTGTACGACCCAATGTATGCTGGCCAGATCCAGTTCTTCCTGAGTAGTAATCCCGTACTTTTCCAGGAACGGGCGCGTATTCTGATATGTTTCCTCCTGACGCTGGATCTGGCCCCTGATTCCCTGGATCGCCTGTTCCCTGGTTCGGCCGCGATTTATGTTGCGCTCGATCATCTGCGCCTGCTGCTCGGTCGGGTTGTCCGGGTCGAACGGGGTGGGCGGCAGCGATCCCGGCTTGGTCTTCATCGCCGTCGTGCCGATGTTTTTCTCCTTGCACGCCGCCAGCACCTTATCGCCGACCTCACTGTTCAGGAAGTTGTAGGTAAAGAGAAACTGATCGAACCGCCCGTCCTCGACCGCCGCCAGCAGCACATCCTCCAGGCTGTCCCCACCGCGTCCGGGACCGTGGCACGACAGGCCGATAAACCTGATCTGTCCGTCCGCCTTGAGACGGTCGGTAGCGGTGTGAAAAGCGGCGTTGCTGAGAGCAGCGACAGAGGTGACTCCGTGCATGTAGAAAGCGTCTATATATTCGGTCTGCAGTCGCTCTTTGCAGCGCCGAAATCGGTCCAGAATTGTGTCTACTGTATCGTTGTCTCCTACGCCCACTTTTGTGGTAATGAAGATCTTGTCCCTCTCCATGTACGGCATGGCCTCGCCGACCGCCCTCTCTGCCGCACCCCGGCCATAGCTCTCTCCCAGGTCAAAATAGTTAATCCCCTTCTCGTAGGCGTGCCGGACGACGGCAGTATCCCTGAGCGGAACGCCGCCCACGGCTATATCGGAAACCTGGAATCCCGTTCGTCCTAGAGTGACGTACTTCTTGATCTTGTCGTCGCTGCCCTGCCGCGTTCTGCTTCCGGTGATGTCTCCCCCCGCCGGCACCTTGAGTGCGCTTCCTGCAATGGCCGCACCACCGACGCTGAAAAAACTCCTGCGGGTCATTCCATTCTCCTGTGGATATCCGGATTTCTTATTCACGGCTGGGCTCCTTGTGCTAGATGGGCTGATGATCCCGGGCGTCTTGCTTATGCTCCGACTCTTATTTCGGAGTCCAAACATATTAGCCAGGTCCGACTTACAGTCAAGTCCATGAATGCTTCTCTGCAAGTATCGGTTCCGGTTATTATTACATCGCTGTTGCGCGTCCTCTTCAGTGAAGCCGTTCAAAGGTCGCGACCATTCCCGAGCAGATGCATTGCAAAAGGGAGTTCTCATCATGTCTTCACCGCCACCTTCTCCATCCCCCCCAGCGCCCTCCCCTCCCGGTGACATGCCGGTGGAGGCGTTTCGAGCCGCCGGCTACCGGATAGTCGACTGGATCGCCGACTATCTTGAACAGGGTCCCCGGGCACCGGTGCTCTCCCAGGTGGAGCCGGGAAGCATCATGGGCCGGCTTCCGGAAGATCCCCCTTCACAGGGGGCCTCGTTCGAGGAGATCTTCCGCGACTTCAACGAGATCATCTACCCGGGCCTGACCCACTGGAACAGCCCAAGGTACATGGCCTACTTCCCAACCTCAGCCTCGGGGCCGGCCATACTGGGAGAGCTGCTGGCTGCGGCCACAAGCCAGAATCTCATGGCGTGGAGGACCAGCCCCAGCGGCACCGAGCTGGAACTGAGGGCGCTGGAATGGCTCCGGGATATGCTCGGGCTGCCCGACACGTTCCACGGCCACATCGTAGACACCGCCTCGATCTCCACCATGCTGGCACTGGCCGCAGCCCGCGAAGCCCACCCCGAGCTGAGGGTCCGAACCCGCGGCGCGGCCGGGCGCTCCGACCTGCCCCCCCTCACCGTATACGCTTCAGAAGAGGCGCATTCCTCGGTGGATAAAGCGGCAATGATCCTGGGATACGGCCTCGAGCAGTTGCGCCATATACCGACCGATGATGAGTTCCGCATGATGCCCGGTGCATTACGTGAGGCGATCACATCAGACCTGAATGCGGGCAGGCATCCGCTGGCAGTGGTGGCTACCGTAG
>JAUVWC010000311.1 GCA_030604325.1 Candidatus Zixiibacteriota bacterium
GAATACGGTAGTGAAGAAGCTCTATTTCCAACCAAATGAAGGACTCTCTTTCTCGCCGCCCGATGTGACGGATAGCTACGACGAGTACGTGGCCGACCCAATGAAACCGGTGCCCTACACCGAAGATGTTCATTTACGGCGTACCACTGAGTACATGAATGATGACCAGCGCTTTGCTGCCCGCCGGCCGGATGTAATGGTATATGAAACGGAAGCACTGACGGAGGACATTACCCTCACCGGGCCGATCGTCGCCGATCTCTTCGTCAGTACTACCGGCACGGATGCGGACTACGTGGTCAAACTGATTGATGTATTCCCGCACACGCTGGATAACTACCCCACAAATGATAAACAGGTGCCCATGCCCGGCTACCAGATGATGGTGAGGGGCGAGGTACTTCGAGGGCGCTTTCGCAATAGTTTTGAGAAGCCGGAACCATTCGTTCCAGGCGAGGTGACGTCCGTGCATTTCGAGATTCCCGATGTAGCCCATACATTCAAGAAGGGGCACCGGATCATGGTCCAGGTACAGAACTCCTGGTTCCCCCTGGTTGACCGCAACCCGCAGAAGTTTGTCAATATCTACGAATGCAACGAGAGCGATTTCCAGAAAGCTACACACCGCATCTACCACGATACTCGGCGGCCATCGCATCTGGAGGTGATGGTGCTGGGCAAATAGTTAGCAGCTGTCCCTCGCCAAAACCTCATCCGGCCTTACTGACTCTACGTTTATGCCTGTCGTTCGGCAAAACTCCATTCAACCGCACAGAATCAACGTTTTCATCAATAGAACAGAGCCTGAAGTCGGACAGTCCTCCTTCCCGGTCCGACACTCCCGGTAACTTCCCATTCCAATGCAGCGTATAAACAGGTTGAACCGACGGCTCCTCAATCAATGTTTCGCATTTGATGTCGCGCTATCACTACCCTGACGCTAGGATAGGCTTCATGGCCACCATGCCACAGAACATCCGATTCGGTATTCGACGATTCCTCGCCAACCCGGCCCTGTCGGTTATAATCGTGGTGACCCTCGCGCTTGGTATCGGGGCCAACACGACGATTTTCAGTGTGGTGAACGCCATGCTGCTCCGCCCCCTGCCCTACCCCTCTCCCGACCGCCTGGTGACCATCAATCACCACTACCCCTCAGTAGGGCTGGTAGCTCCCGTCTCGATCAAAGGATTCCACAATTATCGTGACAACACCTCCTACTTCGAACAGGTGGGAATCTGTTCCGGATGGGCGGTCAACCTCACCGGTGATGGACAGCCGGAGCGGCTCTCCGCCTGTCGAGTGACCAGCGGCTATCTGGAGACGTTCGGTTTCACCCCGGCGAAGGGGCGATTCTTCACGCCTGACGAAGAGATCCCCGGAAACAACCGCGTTGTAATCATCAGTGACGGATTCTGGAAGCGAAGGCTGGGAGGAGCTCCAGATGTCATCCACAGCGAGCTGCTCCTCAACAGCGAGACGCACACCATTATCGGACTGATGCCCCCCGGGTTTGAGGATTTCTTCAGTCGGGAACTGGAAATCTGGCTCCCTCTGGCGCTCACCGCAGAACAGATTGACGGTCAGGGGTACCTCAGTGAATGGCTTTTCCTGGCGGCGCGGATCGAGGAGGGAGTATCGATCGAGATAGTACGGCAGGAACTCATCGCCATGGCAGAGGGTCTCAAGGAGGCATCACCCGATGACTTCCCCGCCGACTGGACATTGATGGTCACCTCCCTCGACAAACGGGCCAAGTCTGACTACAAGATGTCTCTGTTCATCCTGGCCGGCGCGGTTGGTCTGGTTCTTCTCATCACCTGTGCCAACGTCGCCAACCTCCTGCTGGCGCGAGCAATCGGACGACGCAAGGAGATCGCCATCCGGGGAGCCCTCGGAGCCGGTCGGCGACAGATACTTCAGCAGTTGCTTACCGAGAGTATCATCCTGGCCGGTGCCGGCGGCCTTCTGGGATTACTGCTGGCCGTGTGGGGGATACGCGCCATGGTCGCGTTCGGACCCACCGAGTTCGATATTGCGGGGATATCGATCGATATTTCCGTATTGCTCTTTACTCTGGCGGTCTCTCTCCTGGTCGGTGTGCTCTTCGGCCTGATCCCCGCTCTCCAGATTTCGAGGACTGATATCCAGAGCACCCTGCGTGAAGGTGGGCATCGCTCCCAGGCCGACAGAAGCGGTAGAACGCTGAGAAAGGTGCTGGTGGCGGGAGAGTTTGCGATCTCCCTGGCCCTGCTGACCGGAGC
>JAUVWC010000249.1 GCA_030604325.1 Candidatus Zixiibacteriota bacterium
AGCACTTCGATCTGAAAGGCTAGGCAGCCGGCCGGTGAATCTCTTAAGGCGGCCAGTTTTCGCGTGGGGTCTTGTTATCATCTGGGCAGGAGGGATCTGGTTCGGTTCCAATATCAGTCTTGGGAGCGAATCACCCTTTCGCTTCTTCGGCGTAGACAAGATGGGCCACGTGGCCGAATTTGGACTGCTCGGTCTGCTGGCCGCCAATGCATTGCTGAGCCGGTCTCCTCTGCCGGCTGGGATATTGGGTAGGGAGTCGGCGGGGCATGGAGCTGTTCTTCTGGCTGGTATATGGGGGTGGATCGATGAGATCCACCAGTTCTGGGTCCCGGGGCGAAATACCGATCCGCTGGACCTGGTGGCCGATGTGGTGGGGGCCGCCATCGGCGCCTGGATCTGCCTTCGTTGGATCCGGACCGCGGAGTAAAACCAATAGAAGTTCGGAAGTCGCATCATGACTGAAGGTAAACAGCTGCGGTCGATTCGGGGCACCCGCGACCTGCTACCCGGGGAAACCGAGACGTGGGACGTCGTGGAGGGCGTGGTGCGCGAGATAATGGCCCTCTACCAGTATCGTGAGATACGTACGCCCATCTTCGAGGAGACCCAGCTCTTCGCCCGCGGCATCGGCGAGTATACCGATATCGTAAAGAAGGAGATGTACACCTTCGAGGACCAGGGTGGACGCAGCCTGACCCTGAGGCCCGAGGGCACTGCTCCGGTCGTGCGGGCCTATCTTGAGCACAAGCTCGCTGCACAGGGCACGATGGAAAAGCTTTACTACCTCGGGCCGATGTTCCGACAAGAGGCCCCGCAGAAGGGCAGGGCGCGGCAGTTCCACCAGTTCGGGGCCGAGGTGATCGGCACCGATGTCCCCGAGGCCGATGCTGAAATCATCCTTCTCTTCCTGGCCGTTCTGGACGCGCTGGGATTGGAGTCGTGGTCGCTCCACATAGGGAGCCTGGGATGCCAGAACTGCAGACCTGCTTACAGAGAGGAGCTGGTCGCCTTCGTGAAGGGTGTTGAGGACCTGCTCTGTGAGGATTGCCGTGGACGGATCGAGACCAACCCGCTGCGCATCCTCGACTGCAAGCGTGAGGGTTGCCGCCTGGCCACGGCCAAGGCTCCCAGTCAGCTCGACTACCTGGACGAGGCCTGCCGGGAGCATTTCGAGACCGTCAAGAGGCTGCTTGCCGACCGGAGCGTTCCCTTTACCGTCGATCCCCGCATGGTGCGGGGTCTCGACTACTATGAAAGGACCACCTTCGAGGTCTTGAATCCCGACCTGGGTGCCCAGGATGCGTTGTGCGGCGGGGGTAGATACGACGGATTGGCCGAGATGATAGGTGGTGAGGAACGGGTCCCCGGCGTCGGTTTCGCCGCCGGATTGGAGCGGATCCTGCTCGCCCTGGAGGCTGGTGGGGAGAGCTTGGAATTTGAGCCTCTCTGCGAGGTAGCGCTGGTGCACGTGGGCGATGAAGCACGCCGCCATCTGTTTGCTCTGTGCGATGTGCTGCGCCGGGCGGGTGTGGCCTCAACGATGGACCTGACCGAACGCTCGGTGAAGGCCCAGATGCGCGAGGCCAACCGTCGGGAGGCCCTGCTGGCGCTGATAGTCGGCGACAAAGAGTTGAAAGAGGGTACTGTTACTCTCAAGAACCTCGTAGATGGAGAGGAAGAAACGGTACCTCTGGAGAAGGTGGTTCCTGCAGTCCTCAACCGGTTGGAGGCGCTGGAAGAGGCGGCTGTGGAGGAGGAACCCGAAGAATGGACCGGTGAGGACGAAGGTCCCGACCTCGATCCCGGGGAAGCGGCATGAGCGAACCTGAACACCCAGCTGATGTCCCCTTTGCCACTTCGTACCGTACCCACACATGCGGACAGCTGCGGCCTGAGGATGCGGGCAGGACGGTCACAGTGGCCGGTTGGGTTGCCAGCCAGCGTGACCACGGTGGGCTGATCTTCGTAGACCTGAGGGACCGCTGGGGGATCGTACAGGTAGTGTTGGATCCCTCCGATGAGCCTGAAGGAATGGAGGAGGCCAAGCTCTGTCGCCTCGAGGATGTTCTCCAGGTCACCGGCACTGTGCGCGAGCGGCCTCCCGGAGCGGTCAACCGCGAGATGCCCACCGGGGAGTGTGAAATCCAGGCGGCCAAACTGAAGTTGCTGGCCAAGACGGAGACCCCTCCCTTTGTGATCGGCGAAGAGGCCACGGCGAGCGAGGAGATGGGTCTGAAGTACCGCTACCTCGACCTGCGCCGACCGCCACTGCAGCGCAACCTGGCGCTTCGCCACCTTGCGGCCCGGGCCACCCGCACCTTCTTCGACGGGCGCGACTTTCTGGAGATCGAGACACCGTTTCTAATCCGTTCCACTCCCGAGGGGGCACGCGACTACCTGGTGCCCAGCCGGATCCATCACGGCCGGTTCTACGCGCTGCCCCAGTCTCCCCAACAGTACAAACAGCTCCTGATGATGGCCGGCTTCGACCGCTACATTCAGATCGTGCGCTGTTTCCGTGACGAGGACCTGCGTGCCGACCGCCAGCCGGAGTTCACCCAGGTTGACTTGGAGATGGCCTTTGTGAATGAGGAAGACGTCATGGAGGTCGTCGAGTCGTACCTGGTGGCACGTCTGCGAGACACGATGAAGGCAGAGGTCGAAGCCCCCTTCACCCGTCTCAGCCTGGATGAGGCGCTACAGCGCTACGGCACCGACAGGCCCGACCTGCGCTACGGCATGGAGATAGCGGATGTATCCGATGCGGTGCGCGGGAGCGATTTCAGGGTCTTAAGGGACGTGCTCGAAGGCGGCGGGGCGGTGCATGGTCTCAGCGCGCCCGGTGGGGATGCTATGAGCCGGCGCAGGCAGGATGAGCTGGTCGAAGTGGCGAAAGCCTCTGGTGCTAAGGGAACGCTGACGCTGGGTGTGAGTCCCGATGGCTTGGAGGGTCCGACGGCCAAGTTTCTGGCCGAGGCCGAACAGGAGGCGATTATCGCCGCGCTCGGTGCCGGGCCGGGCGATCTGGTGGTGCTGGTGGCCGACGAGACAGAGATTGCGCTAGCCGCGCTGGGGGCATTGAGGGTGGAGATGG